>WQVY01000061.1 GCA_009785605.1 Defluviitaleaceae bacterium
CACATGCGCGACATATAACCCCACAATGCTGCCAAATATTGTGACTGCATTGGCTGCCGCCCCGCCATGTACAGTAAGATGCTGCAACTCGTCTGTCAGGATGCGCAAGCGGTTGGCAACAAATACAGGCAACAGCGCAGACACAAAGCCCAACATACCTACGATTATAGACAGCGGGCCTTTAACCTGCATGCTTATTTTTAGTGCTTTAATAAGTGCTTTGGGCTTGGTCATGAGGCATCACCTCCTACATACCACTGGGCTTGTTCGTTATAAAAATGTGCGTACTTGCCGCCATATGATATCAACTCATCATGTGAGCCGGTTTCTACTATCCGGCCATTGTCTAGTACTATTATCCTGTCTGCCAGGCGTGCAAAGCCCACACGGTGGCTTATTAATATAGCTGTGCGCCCGGCTATTTTTTCTTGAATTGCATGGAACTGTTTCATCTCTGCTATTGGGTCAAGGGCGGCTGCCGGCTCATCAAAGATTAATACGTCTTTATCACTCATATGTGCGCGGGATACGGCTACCCGCTGCTTTTCCCCTCCGGAAAGCATTGTGCCTTCTTGCCTAACATTGCGCATCAGCCACTGCTCCAACCCCTTTGTGGATTTGGATACAAGTTTTTCTGCACCACCTTTTTCCATTGCCATGTGTATGCGGTCTTCGTTGGCTAAATTTTTCAAGTCGCCAAAGCCAACATTTTCACGTAGTGATGCATGAAAGATATAAAAGTCTTGGAAAAACATGCCCACCCGCTGCACAATTGCCCCGCGGGTCTTGGGGTCATACTCTTTGCCAAGAAACAGTAGCTCACCCTTGGTAGGGGCAAAAAGTCCGATGAGTATCTTTACAAGCGTAGACTTGCCACTGCCGTTGGCCCCAACCAGCGCAATGGTCTCGCCTTTTTTTATGGTGAAGTTAAGGTCATGAAGTACATCGTTTTTGTCGTCATAAGAAAAATATAAGCCTTTTGCGGCAAATACAATTTTGGTGTCTTTTGGCTCAAAACCTTCTTGCCAGTCTTTTTCCATTTTGGGGACATTGGCAATAAAGCGGCGCTGGATAGCTAAGATATGAAGCCCGCGATATGTCTCTCTTACGCTGGATGACATTTCTTGTATAAGCGCACTTATATTTTGCCCCATGATATACAGCATCAAAAAAACATCAACGGACATGCCGCCATCTGCAACCCTAAATATGCTGTATGCAAGCATCCCTACCATAAACATATAAAAGCTTAAACTGCATACAAAGGAGTCCACGCAGCGCCAAAACCCAAAGCCCAACTCGTACTTATATCTCTTGTTGTATGCGGCCTCCCATTTTGCTGTAGTATCTTTGGCTAAATCGTAAACACGTAGCTCCTTAGCAACACCAGGCGACATAACAACATTTTCATAATGGTCCGACAGGCGTGTAGCTTTATTGTGCTCTTGCCCGTCCCACCGTAGTTTGTTGGCCATGAGTATGTTCCATACTATAAACAGCGCCACATACCCCAATGCCACGCCAAATATAACCCAAGACACCGTAACTGCTACCACCAAAAGTGATATAGCACCCGCTAGCTTTGACAAGAAAACCGTGCCGCTACTCATAAAATCTGCCAGCGAGCCACATCTGTGAGCGGCAGAGTAATAATCTTCGTGATACTCTTTTTTCATTAATGTTTTAATTTCTACATGCTTGATAACGTCCATCAAGTACTCTTGTAAGCCGTGGTAATACGCATCAAACATAATAAAATATAAAAAATTACCTGTGATGCGCCTAGAAAGCCCCACAACAATGAGTATACTGCCAAGAGCCACTACAGATGGCACAACATCTGCAAACTCCCCATGACTTGACGCTAAATATGATGAAATAATTGCTACTGCTTGACGGTTAAAATGCAATGCAATTGCTGGCAATACGGCTAATATAGACGATAGCAGCCCCCAAAAAATAAATATTTGGGGGTTGATTTTTAGCCCCATTTTATTGCCCAGCCTATGGTAAGCATCGTGTGGCGGAAACCTTTCATTGGATACCCCCCTGATATAAATCCCTTATTTTGTTTATGACATCTTTTTTTCTGTGACGGCTTACAGGAATACGGTGGCCGGTGATGAGAAATATGTCGCTGGCTTCCATACGGTCAAAAAACAGCAGGTTTACGATGTACCCGGTATGGACGCGTACAAAATATGACTCGTACAATATTTCTTGTTGTGTTTTCATACGTTTGTAGCTTATGATGGAATCTGTCTCTGTTTGGATGCGTGTGTTGCGGTTTATTGTTTCTATATAGCAGATGGACTTTGTATATATCTTGTACAGGCCGCCGTCATTGACCTCTATAAAAAAGCGGTTGTGACCGCGCCGGGTACGGGCGGCATCTATTTCTTTTAAAAAGCGGCTGTATTTAAGGGGTTTTATTAGATAGTTACTGGCCCGGACCTCGTAGGCCTCTAGTACGTGATTCAAGATTGTTGTAAGAAAGACGATTGACACATGAGGGTCTGCTTCGCGGATGCGCTTGGCAATTTCGATCCCCGATAACTTGGTAAAAGGGATTTCTAGAAATATAAGGTCCATCTCGTATGGATAATGATGCAGGAGTTTATCGCCATTGTCATAGGAGAGCACCTGGACGGTAATGCCGGTTTCATCCATGTAGCGGCGGATGTATTCACCAATTTTTATACGGACGGAAGTATCACCGTCGCAGATTCCTATCAAAAGCACTGCCGCCCGCCTCCTTTATGTTTTGATTGTTGTCGTAAATGATATAGTGGCGGCTATGTGTTTGGCAATTGATACGATGCAATTGGTAGATAAAATTGCTTAAAATGTCACATGCGGGGCCAAGATGTTGATTTAACACCGTTACTTATGTACAATGGCCTATGAAACATAAAATCAAATCACATATGGGAAGGGAACATCAACACATGAAGAAAAAGAAAATTGCTTTACTAACCGGAGGCGGTGATGCACCGGGACTTAACGCAGTAATTTATGCCACTGTCCGTGCCTGCCTAAACCTTATGGACTGCGAAGTTATTGGTTATAAGTTTGGCTATCGCGGCCTGTACAACAACGATTATGTGCCCCTTAATTTAGAAACAACCTCGGGCATACTTCACAAAGGCGGTACGGTTTTATACAACTCTAACAAAGATAATTTGTTTGATTACTCTGTAGAGGAAAACGGTGTAACTGTAAAAAAAGACGTTTCTGATGTTGCAGTTGCAAACATGAAAAAAGAGGGAGTCGACGTGTTGGTTGTCCTTGGCGGTGACGGGACACTTACCAGCGCCCGTGATTTTGCCAGGAAGGGTGTAAACGTCATAGGCGTACCCAAGACCATTGACAATGACCTCCCATCTACAGAGTCGACATTTGGCTTTGACACAGCAGTAAACATTGTAGTAGAAAACCTAGGCCGCCTACACACCACAGCAGAAAGCCACCACAGGGTCATGGTTGTGGAAGTAATGGGCCGCTCGGCTGGGTGGATAGCACTCCATGCCGGTATTGCCGGTAGTGCCGATGTTATTCTTATCCCAGAGATACCATATTCATTGGACGGCATAGTTGCAAAAATCAACCAAAGGAACGCCATGGGCAAACCCTTCTCTATAGTTGTAGTAACAGAAGGCGCCAGCGAAAAAGGCGGCAGCGCCGTAGTTGCAAAAATAGTAGAAGACAGCCCAGACTCGACACGCTTTGGCGGCATTGCAGGATATATCGCCAACCAGTTGGAATCACGAGTACAAAATGAAGTGCGCCACTGCGTGCTAGGGCATATACAGCGCGGCGGTGAGACTTCACCAGCAGACAGGCTGCTATCTGCAAGATATGGTGTGCGCGCCGCAGAACTAATAAACGAAGGCAAATTTGGGAATATGGTATGCCTAAGGAACGGGCAGATGGAATATGTAAGCCTTGAAGATGTTATTGGTGATGCAAAAGTATCTACAAGCGGCAGCAAACTGGTAGACCCAAATGGCGAACTGGTAAAGGTAGCAAAAAGCTTAGGTATTTCGTTTGCAGATGCTTAATAACCGAAGAGCACAACTCTTAATATATGGCCTTATGGCCGCGATATTAGTAACCTTGGATCAGCTGGTGAAACTGTGGGCCATTGCACACTTGCAAGGCCAACCAGAACGCCCGCTGATCCAGGGCTTTTTGCATTTGACGTATCTAGAGAACACAGGTGCGGCTTTTGGCCTCATGGCTGGCTTTGGTGGTGCGCAGTTTGTACTGTCGGTGGTTAAGGTAATTTTTATGCTGCTGGCTGTTGTGTACTTTACAAAGCTGCCGTACGAGTCAAGGTTCGCATTTGTGCGTATACCGCTTGTGATGATAATAGCCGGGGGTATTGGCAACCTTATAGACCGGGTGCGGCTTGGTTTTGTTGTGGATATGCTGGCATTTAGGTTTATAGATTTCCCTGTTTTTAATATTGCAGATATTTATGTCACGGTTGGTGCATTTTTATTTGTTTTTATTGTGCTGTTTATAGTCAAAGATGCGCCGCTTTTTGGCATAGGTAATGCAAAGAAAGCCAGTGAATGAGCATGGAAACCCGACTTGTTGTGGCGGAGGCTTTGTGTGGTGCACGAGCTGACACTTTTTTGGCAGAAAATATCAGCAGTCTAACAAGGAATGCCGCCCAGCGGATATTATCCGAAGGCCGCGCTACCCGTGCAGGTATACAGCTATGCAAAAATGACCGGCTTAAGGCTGGGGATGTGATTGTATGCGATGTACCGCCACCAGTAGAGTATGAAGTTGTAGCAGAAGCAATACCTTTGGACATTGTATACGAAGATGCAGATATCGTAGTTGTAAACAAGCCACGTGGCTTGGTTGTGCACCCTGCGGCTGGGCATTATAGTGGTACTATGGTAAACGCGCTTTTGCATCATATTGGGCCGTCCCTTTCGGGGGTTGGCGGGGTTATGAGGCCCGGGATTGTCCACCGTTTGGATAAGGACACTTCGGGTCTTCTTGTTGTTGCCAAAAATGACGCGGCACATCAAGCCTTGGCTGCACAGCTTGCCGCCCGTGAAATGGGCCGTACGTATCACGCCCTCTGCATTGGGCGCATAAAGCAAGACAGCCAGCGTATAAACGTGCCCATAGGCCGCCACCATGCTGACCGTAAGAAAATGGCCGCAATAACAGTACGCCAAAGCGGTAAAAGCCGCGAAGCCGCTACCAATGTGACGGTGCTGGAGCGTATGAGCAAGTTTACCCTAGTAGAGGCGCGGCTAGAAACCGGGCGCACACATCAGATACGAGTACACTTAGCGCATGTAGGGCACCCCGTTTTGGGAGATGCGCTATATGGGCCAAAGAAGCAACCACTAGGTATAGAGGGGCAAGTGCTTCATGCAAAAGGTCTGCGGCTTTGCCACCCTTCTTCTGGGGAGATTATGGAGTTTGAAGCTGCATTGCCAGAGTATTTTAGTACTGCGGTTGATAGGGTACGGTTGGTTAAATAGTTTGGAGATACGTTGGTATATTTTGAAGACACAGTTAGCTGATTAGTATAGATGTGTTATACTGTGGCAAATTAATGTGCGATTGGTTATGAGGTGATAATGTGACAAATGAATACAGAATCACATTTTCGTGGGACGACGAAGTTGATGTGTGGATAGCAACAAGTGATGATGTATATGGCTTGATACTAGAACATAGTTCTCTTGACACACTTGTTGAGCGTGTGCGCAAAGCTGTTCCAGAACTATTGGCTCTAGACGGTATGCAGCGTGATGATATTTCTCTTAACTATGGGATGTTCAGAAAAGAAAGGCTGGCAGTAAGTGGCTGAGTACGAAAAAAAGGTCAGAAAACTTCTTCGCGATAATGGTTGCTATCTAAAGCGTCATGGTAAAGGCGACCATGACACTTGGTTTAGCCCTATTACAAGCCGCTCTATAACTGTTGACGGCAAGATTAAATCCCGGCATACAGCGAATGGAATATTGAAGCGCGCTGGCATCAATCATAAGTTTTAACGTAATATATTTCATAAAATTGTGATACATAGTTCATAACTTACTTGCGCCAGGTCCCATACACCATCTAACTTGGAGGCAAAAATGTCCAAAACAAAAACCCTATTCGTATGCATATCATGCGAGCACGAACAGCCACGGTGGCTGGGCCGCTGCCCGTCATGCAACCAGTACAACACCTTAGAAGAAAAAGTCATACGCCCACAAACCCCAAAGCCAGCCCGCATGGGCGCGGTTGCTGCATCTGACGGTGATATTGCACCGGTTTTGCTGCGTGACATCCCTACAGACGTAGACGCCACAGGCCGTGTACTTACCGGTATACCTGAGCTTGACCGTGTACTTGGCGGGGGGCTGGTGGGTGGCAGCCTTATTTTATTAGGGGGTGACCCTGGCATTGGCAAGTCTACACTGTTGTTGCAGATATGTAGGCGTATGGCCAGCGAGGATTTTCGCATCCTATATGTAACCGGCGAAGAAAGCACCAGCCAAATAAAAATGCGGGCAGACAGGCTAAAAGTTGATGTGCCTGGGTGCTATCTTATTGCAGAAACAGACATCCACAACATACAAGCCGCAGTAGAAGAAGTAGAGCCATCGCTGCTACTAATAGACTCAATACAAACTATGCGCCTAAGCGAGCTGTCATCCCTCCCGGGCAGTGTTACCCAAGTCAGGGAGTGTACGGCTTTTTTTACGCACTTAGCAAAGCAGCAGTCAACGGCGGTGCTGCTGGTAGGGCACGTAACAAAAGAAGGCTCACTGGCCGGGCCGCGTGTGCTTGAGCATATGGTAGATACAGTACTGTACTTCGAAGGGGAAGGCAAAGACGCTTACAGGCTAATCCGCGCGGTAAAAAATCGCTTTGGCTCGACCCAGGAGATTGGTGTATTCGAAATGGGAGAAGAAGGGCTGACTGCAATAGCCGACCCTTCTGCATATATGCTGGCCGGGCGGCCCATAGGCGTACCCGGCTCTGTTGTGACATGCAGCCTAGAAGGGACCCGTCCACTACTAACAGAAGTACAAGCCCTGGTAAGCTACACAAATTTTGGCACCCCAAGGCGCACCGCCAACGGCATGGACTATAACCGTATGGTGATGCTGCTTGCAGTGCTAGAAAAAAGAGCAGGGTACAAACTCCAAACCTATGATAGCTATGTAAACGTAGCCGGCGGGTTAAGGATAGACGAACCCGCCGCCGACGCTGGGATACTAGCGGCACTAGCATCATGTTACAAAGATAAAGCCATAGACCCATATACAATGGTTATTGGTGAGATAGGCCTGGCCGGCGAACTACGTGCAATAAGCCAGGCAGAGCGGCGTGTTATAGAAGCGGCACGGCAAGGATTTAAGGCCTGTGTGCTCCCCGAAGCTAACAAAACCAAACTCCGCGCACCCGACGGTATGCGGGTGATGGGTGCTGCCCATATTGGGGAACTTTTGGGTGTGCTGTTATAAAGGATAAGACTTACTCAAACACTACTCTCTCTAAATCGTCTAGCGCACCGTCCGGCAGGTCCTTATCTGTTATCAAGTAAAATGTCGGCCGTGAAGTATAGCTATCCCCATGGGCAATACCAATTTCATGGTTGATATGTGTGCTTATGACTTTATTGTCACTAAATACACGATTATGACTGCCTGTGGCCATCTTGTTACCATGGAATACATATAAACTTTCCTCACGGTTTCCGGACAGTTTAAGCATATTTTTAAACCATGCTCCCTGCCACGCTTCACCTGCACGCTGGCTGTGGCGGCGCATTTCTGGGTTAATACAGTCTATGCGTACGTCCGAAAGCTCCTCTGCTATTCGCAAGAAAGATGTGGTGCATTCGGTCGATTCTCTAAACACCCCGGTATTGTTAACAAAACGTATAAAAGTGCACAACACAGGCAGGCCCGGCAAAGTCAGGTAATATGACTCATATACCGCGCCCTTTAGCTCCTCAAACTCTGTCACGGTCATGGTTGTGCATATGCCCTGCCATAGGTTGCCGTGGTTGTCCGGCATTTGCGCAAAACAGGCTGTTGTTTTTTCTTTTATTGCGGTATGGGGGTTCATGCCGCTTGGGTTGGTTTGGATACCGCCTATGAATGGGTTGTACCAGGCATAGGGCTCGTGGTTGGGATAGCGGGACTCCAGCCACTGTACCTGTGTATCGCCTGTGCCAGTAGTAAGTGAATATAGCGCGTTTGCATATGCCGCCGATGCCTTGAATATTATGCGCCCGTTGGATACGACATGTACATCGCCATCGGTATGCTGGGTTACTTCGCCTGATGGGATTAGCAGTGCCCGTGTATATGATTTTTGGTACAGGGCCAAGTCCAGAGTCAGCCGTGCTAGGGCAATATCTTTATTGTATGCCGGGTCAACATGTAACTCAAAAGTGTTTCCTGTGGTGGCTTCGCTTTCATCTGTATTGGTTTGGCTTTGTGGGTCAAATAACTTGTCTGGTGAGTCTACCCGTACTTCCCCTTCCAACACAGACGAACGGTTGTTTATAAGCTCTAGATTAAGATTGTTCCCTGTCATGAATGGGTTGTATCCGTTGGTTTTAATCTCTAGTGGGTATTCCATATCCAAGGGTTTCCTATTGTATATCCCCATTGCAAAGTTCCTAAAATCATTGGCCTTAGTAAACATGCCGTACACAACCATTATTGGCAGCGTATCATGGGTATGACCTGGAGCCAAGTCGTTTATTTCTATTTCGAAGGACATGTAGTTCCCCCACTTGACAGCGGGTATATACGCGGCCGGCCAGCATATACCTCTTGGGTTGTAAATATTGGCTTCGAATATCCAGTTTTCGTTCCAACTTTGTGGGTCTATATCTTCCATGCCGTATACTGCATCGTCTATGACCAGCCCTTCTTTGGCAGTGGTAATTTTGCCGTTGTAGCTGAAGTGGGTATCACGCCCAAGTGGTATCCACAGCGGGTCGTTTAACATGATACTCCTGGTTGTGCTGCCGCGGTTTTCTATACGGTAGCGGCGTGTTACTACCCCAGATGCGGTTAGGGTTATAAACTGTATTATTGCCATCCCCGGGAATTTTTCGGAGACAAACTCTGCCTCTAGCACCATTTCGGCACCGTTTTGGTACGTGCGAGTATTGGGCTTAAGCAGGTTAAATTCATCGTCGTAGGGCTTGCCAAACTTAGGCGGCTCGAAGTTCATTTCGTCTGGGTTTACGCCTAGGATGTGGTATAGGCTGGCCTCGTTGCTATCGTGCTTGTCTAGCTCCAGATACCACGGGCCGTTGGCTATGCCGCATATTGTGTCCTTTTCAAAGCCAAAGGCGCTAACAAGGTCGTGGTTTACTATATGAAGTGGCTTTTCGAAAGATAGACTTGTACCGTCTGCTAATGTGATTTCGTAAGTTGTAAGTAGCTGATGGTATCCTATACCCCGGGTCACAGATGGCAATTTTATAGATGCCTTGCCGCGTTTTGTAACTTGTATGATATGAGTCGTAGTTGCAAAGTCCAATAAGTGGTTTGCAGCTAGTGTAAACTTTACAGTTGCATCGTTGGACAAGGCACTAGAGATATTAATATATATGTCCTTAGATATGCCTATCTGGCTTACGTCGCATTCGCTATGGATGTCAATAGCCAGCGGGAAACGGCTCTCTATGCCCAGCCCAAAGGGGATTACCTGGCCATTAATTACAACATCTGCCCGTAAACAAGGGTGAACGCGCCATATATCTTGCGGCTCGGTTATAGAACCAACGTGGAAGCGGCCCTTGTACTCATGCCGTCCTGGGACGGCAGCCGTGTCAAGCATAAAATCAAATGATATATTTTTCTCGTTTACACCGGTTATTTTTACGTTAAGCGGCTTGCTGGTTTTGTTTTCTACTGTAAATGTGCAATCATAATCCAGGCCGAAGGCTAGCTTTTGATTTTCTGCCATAAACTCGATTTTATAGTCAGTGGTCTCTACTAAGCGTATACGCTTGCCGCTACGCTCAAAACCTACCGCAAGCACTTCATCATCTTTGGCCCATGAATAACCAAAGCATTCGAACTCGTTGATTTTTTCGCCGTCAGGTTTTGTTTCTATAACCCGTGTAGAATCTTTATACCAATCTGCTTTTGCAAAAAAATCCGGGAACAGCTTTAGCACCGTTGGTATAAAGTTTGTAAGGTGTGTGCTGTTGGGCCTGTCCTCCCATAGGTATCCGCATTTCTTATACAGTGGTACGGCGGCTGTGTTACCCGGCCATGTGTATAGGTCTATTCGTGGGTAACCAAGTTCTATTGTCCGCTCTATACATTGCAATACAAGGGCTTTGCCTATGCCTTTGCCTTGATAGTCGGGTTGCACATTTAGCAAGGGGATATACGTAGTATCTGCGTCGTAATAATAACGTGAAAAACTGCAATAGCCGACAACTGCGTCCCCGTCTAGTGCCAGATACACATTGTAGTTTGCTGCACCGGAGTGCTCTGCTATAACTTGCTGAGGTGTGCGAATGCCCGCGCCACCGCCCCAATCGTCGTTGCTTTTGGCCCACATGTCGCACATAGCTTGGGCAAAGCTGGGGGCATACTCTACGATTTTTATGCCATTATTTAATTGTTTGTACACTTTCATGATAATCCCTCCGATGACACGGTGGTTGCATTGGTATTACGATATATAAACACTTCGTATACGTACAACAACACACAACCAATAAAATACATTACGATGTCCCACGGGTCGAACGTCATGCCAATGGCCACCCTGGCAATAGCAATATCGGCTAAGCCAAGGCGTTCGACTATGTGAAAATACTGCCCTATTTCTACAAGAACAGAAAAAATAAAGATTGCAAGCGGAAGCCACTTCATACGGTTTTTGACGAATGACCTGATAAAGCAATAAATCAATATTACAATAATGATATCGCCAAAATGATACCTGATAAAGCCGCTTGTGCCAAAAACAGCAATTAACACAACAACGACTAGTAAGGCAAAAAAGGCAAGTAAATAGCCGCGACTTATGCCTAGTTTTATTCCTTTTTTCATTGTTTCACCACTTCACAAATTGCTAAGCAGCATATCACAACACGCACAACATCTGCTATATAAACTTTGATTTATAATTGTTTGCTAACTCTCTGCCACATCAAACTGGCTGTTATATAGCGCCGAATATACTCCTTGCTGCGCCAGCAGTTCTTCATGGTTGCCTTGCTCTACAATATCGCCCTCTTGCATGACCAAAATCATGTCCGCACTGCGGATAGTAGAAAGTCTATGAGCTATTACAAAGCTAGTACGGCCTTTCATCAGGTTATCCATAGCCTTTTGTATGAGTACTTCTGTACGGGTGTCAACGTTGCTGGTGGCTTCGTCTAGTATCAATATGTCTGGGTCGGCCAGGATTGTGCGTGCTATGGTTAGGAGTTGTTTTTGGCCGGCAGATATATTATCGGCTTCTTCGTTTATAGTCATCTGATATCCGTCTGGAAGTGCCCGTACAAAGTGGTGTGCCTGGGCGGCTCGTGCGGCTTGTTTTAACTCATCATCTGTAGCGCTAAGGCGGCCATATCGGATATTGTCTTCGATTGTGCCATTAAACAGCCACGTGTCTTGTAGTACCATACCAAAGTGGGTACGTAGCCCGTCTCGTGTATATTCGCGGATGTCTACACCGTCTACAAAAATGCTTCCTTCGTTTACATCATAAAAGCGCATAAGTAGTTTTACGATGGTAGTCTTACCGGCCCCGGTATGGCCTACTATTGCTATTTTTTGGCCGGGTTTAACCTCTGCGGTAAAATCACGTATTACTTGCACTTCTGGGTCGTATCCAAAGTGCACGTTTTCGAAGCGTACATGACCTTTTACTTGTTCCATTGTTACAGGTGTGATGTGCTCGGGAGTTTCTTCTTCTTCGTTTAAAAATGCAAAAACACGCTCTGCCGCTGCTGCGGTTTGCTGTAGGATATTTGCAACACTTGACAGTTGTGCTACCGGTTGCCCAAACCTGCGCGAATACTGGATAAAGGCCTGTATCCCACCCAAGGTAAGGGGTCCCCTAACAGCCAGCACCCCGCCTACTACAACAATCCCAACATACCCCAAGTTGCCAATAAACCCGATTATGGGCATCATTAAACCAGAAAGGAAATTTGCTTTCCAACCAGAACGATACAACTCCTTGTTGTGTACATCGAACGCTTCAACAGATGCTTTTTCCCCGTTAAAGGCCTTGACTACAGCGTGGCTTGTGAACATTTCTTCTATATGGCCATTGAGTTCGCCCAGGCTTTTTTGTTGAATCTTGAAATATTTTTGAGAACGTTTGACTATAAAACCCATACATATAGCCGAAAGCGGTAATATCCCCATAGCTACCAATGTAAGCGTGGGGCTTATCATAAGCATCATGATGATAATGCCAACAACCTGTGTAAAGCTCATTACCATCTGCCCCATGCCTTGGCTAAGTGTGCTGCTTATTGTATCAACATCGTTGGAAATACGAGAAAGCACATCACCATGGGTGTTTTTATCGAAATATTTGAAAGGGAGACGGTGGATTTTTTCGCTCATTTGGTTGCGAAGGCGATATGTTATACGTGCGCTTACACCGGCCATGATAAAACCTTGGGTATAGTCGAACGCAACGGCTATGATATTTAAGGCAACCAATGTCAGTAAAATTGTGGCCACACGACTAAAATCAATGCCGCCTATGCCCTGGAGCTGTAGCCCCATACCATAAAAAACTTCATCGGTCGCTTCCCCAAGTATGCGGGGGCCTATAACGAAAAGAACGGTGGAAACTATCGCGACTATGGATATCAGTACAATAACCAGTTTTTCTGCGCCTAGGTATTTTATTAGCTGCCGCATACTGCCTTTGAAGTCCTTGGCTTTTTCTGCAGGCATGCCGGGGCGGCGGCCAAATCCAATTTGAGCTTGCTGCTGCCGTGGGCGCTCTTTACGATTTTGTTCAGACATAGACAAGTTTATGCCTCCTTTGTTGGTACATCAAAAGATGCACCTCTTATGCGAATAGATTAGTTTTGGTATGGTCCTTGTTGCTACACGGTCCCTTGGCTGGATGTAATCTCGTAGTAAGCCGGGCAAGACACAAGCAACTCATCATGTGTCCCGCGCCCCACTATCTGCCCTTCATCTAGGACCAAAATCTGCTCCGCATTCATTATTGTGCCTACACGCTGGGCTATAACTATAACTGTAGCCTGGGCAGTATGTGTTTTTAGTGCCTTACGAAGCTTAGCGTCTGTTTGAAAGTCTAATGCAGAAAAACTATCATCAAAAACCAGGATTGCAGGCTTCTTTGCCAATGCCCTGGCAATAGAAAGCCTTTGCCGCTGCCCGCCAGATACATTGCTCCCGCCTTGTGATATTTCAAAGTCAAATTTATTTTCTTTTTCCTCTATAAAGTTTATGGCCTGGGCTACTGTTGCTGCTGTTGCAACTTCGTCCTCAGTGGCGCTTGGCATACCGTAGCGGATATTTGATGCTATTGTACCGGTAAGCAACTGGCCTTTTTGTGGTACATATCCAATTTTATTTCTCAAATCTGCCTGGCGTACTTGCCTGATGTCTACGCCATCTACCATTACGCACCCGTCGGTCACGTCGTAGAAGCGTAAAAGCAAGTTAGCAATTGTGGACTTGCCCGAGCCTGTTGCCCCGATAATGGCCGTGGTCTGCCCAGGTTGTGCCGTAAAGTTTATTTCGGAAATTACATCGGTCTCCGCACCGGGGTAGCGGAATCTCACATTTTTAAACTCTACATGCCCACGTAGCCCGTTGGGTTCGCTTGATTCATCACTGGTAAAAGCAACAGGGTTAGCTGGGTCGGTTATTGTCAACTCTGTATCCAGTACCTCTGCGATACGTGCCGCAGACACCATTGCACGCGGTACCATCACCAGCATAAATGACATCATCATAAATGCGATTATTACCTGCATCGCGTATTGCATAAAGGCAATCATATCGCCAATTGGTAGGCCAGACGCAGCAACTTGGTTAGCTCCTACCCATATAACCAATATTTGCGTGCCACCCATAATAAACGTAATAGCCGGGCCAGCTATAGCCATTACGCGACCTATAAATAGACCTGTATCACGCAAGTCGGCATTGATACCGTCAAAGCGTGTTTTTTCGTGATTTTGTGTGCCGAACGCACGTATTACCATTAGGCCATGCAAGATTTCGCGTGAAATCTTGTTAAGGGTGTCTACCATCTCTTGCAAAATTTTAAACTTAGGCATTACTACAATAATAATCATCGCCACAAAACCCAAAAGCACAATTACTGCAAGTGCAATTATCCAACTCATGCTAACAGAGCGGGTAAGCGCCATGATTACCCCGCCTATGCCCATTATTGGCGCATACAGCAATAACCTGGCAGTTACATTGGCCAGGTTTTGGACTTGCGCCACATCGTTGGTGCAGCGGGTTATTAACGAAGCAGAAGAAAATTTGTCAAACTCACCTTGCGAAAAATTTTCTACTTTAGTAAACAAGTCGCGGCGCATATCACGGGCGGCACCAGCCGCAACCCTTGGTGATATGTACGCTGCAGAAATAGATGCAAGACCAGCCAAAAGTGCAATAAACAACATTAGCCCGCCAGTACGCAAGATGAAGCCCGTCTGCGGCACACCTTCGCGTATACCAGGCTCTATACCTTCGTTGACTATTTCGGCCATTAGTGTAGGCAAGTATAGCTCTGCCATGGCTTGGCCCAGTAATAAAAGAACCGTAAGCAACAAAAGCGGCCAATAAGGCTTTAAATACACTACTAAACTTTTCATCATGTTCCCCTCCGAGTTATATGCCTGTTGTATTGCTGCTATGGTTATAAGTCATCAATCAACAACCCAACCGGGCAATGATCTGACCCAAAAACATGGGGGTGTATACTTGCTTCTTGTATCGCGGACGATATGCTTTGTGATACCAAAAAATAATCTATGCGCCAGCCTACATTTTTTTGCCGGGCTTGGCCCATGTATGACCACCATGTGTATGCTTCTTTTTTGTCTGGATACAGGTGGCGGAAGGTGTCTATATACCCGGCGGCAAGCAGCTCTGTCATTTTTGCGCGTTCTTCTGGGGTAAAGCCCGCGTTTTTTACGTTGGGCTTGGGGTGTGTTAGGTCAATCTCTTTATGGGCTACGTTTAAGTCACCGCACACGATAACTGGTTTGTTAAAGCTGTTTAAGTAATTGCGAAAAGCGTCTTCCCATGTCATGCGATAGTCAAGTCTTAAAAGCTCGCGCTTGGAGTTGGGCGTGTACACATTAATGAAGTAAAACTTTTCAAACTCCAGCGCTATGATACGCCCCTCGTTGTCATGTTCTGCGATACCCATGCCATATGACACGCTTAGTGGTTCTATTTTTGACAATACCAGAGTGCCAGAATAGCCTTTCTTCTCCGCAGAGTTCCAATACTGATGGTAGCCTGGAAAATCATAGTCAGCTTGGGATGGATGCATCTTGGTTTCTTGTATACCAATTAAATCATAATCTCCGTCCAAAAAATTCATAAAGCCTTTACCCATACAGGCTCGTAGACCGTTTACATTCCATGAAGCCATTTTTATTGGCATGATAGTCCCCTTTCGATACTTGGAGTAGTTGCAGAATAGTATACCAGAAAGCTTGCCCACATTGAAATTTACGGGTTTTGATAGTGGTATTCGCGAGGCAACAGCTCCATTAGCATATGCAAAATATGCAAGTCTGCAGGCCGCTTTGCCGTGTTTTTAACTGCTGCCAAGTCCGTAGCGAGGATTGGTTTACCGATATTTAACACATAGGGATTATACTGGAAAGGAAGGTTTTATACCTCGAAAAAAACACAGGCAGAAAGGGGCTACACGGCACAGCTACAGCCATACGGACACCCAAACTTGATAAAGGCTATGTACAACAGTGGGCATACTCTAATGAACCATAAACAGGGTAAAACCCATAAATCCACGAAGGAGGTAAGAATATCTTACATCAGCCGTAAGCGTAAAATAAGCAGTCGGGTGTACAGCCCCCTCCCAAGAAGGTATAGTCCAAAGGCACGAGCGAAACAAGTTCTTTATAAGCAAGGAGAAGCAATCTA
>WQVY01000062.1 GCA_009785605.1 Defluviitaleaceae bacterium
GGTTTAGGGTATGATTTTCGCGTTGTAGTTGGTTCAGCATAAACTGATTTTACAACAAAAAAAGAGAGCTGGGCGCTTTGCGCCGCTCTCTTTTTTTTCGGGGCTTCACGAGACAGCCCCTTTTATTGGTTGTGGGAGTTAAGATTACCGTTCTTCCCTAAAATAATTAACACCTACATGTGCCGGTGGTTTATGCTCCTTTGTTTGGCGTATGCTGGTAACAATCAACACCAAAATTGTCGCAATAAACGGGAAGATATCATATATTTGCATGGGTATGCCCATAGGTACATAAAAACGCAAGATGGTTAGTCCGCCAAAGATGAACGAGCCCAACAATGCGCGTGTAGGGTTCCATGTCGCAAAGATTACCAGCGCAACAGAAATCCAGCCAAAGCCGTATACGGCGTTATGATTCCACACACCGCCGGTTGCTACCATTGCAATATACATACCACCAATACCACAAATGCCTCCACCGATACATGCTGCCAAGTATTTATAACGGGTAACATTGATACTGGCAGCGTCAGCGGTAGCTGGACTTTCGCCCACCGCACGCAAGTTAATCCCCCAACGTGTACGGTTAAGGAAGACCATCATAGCAATGGCTATAGCAAGTGCCAGATACACCAAAATATTATAGCTAAACAACAATGGCCCAATAACTGGGATACCAGACAAACCCGGTATATGCAAGTCTGCAAAGCCAGCGCGGGCCGCACCGCTTATGGATACAGAACCGACCGGTGAGTACCTTCTTAGAAAATCACCAAAGAAGTTGCCAAAGCCTACCCCAAAAATAGCAAGCGCTAGGCCAGTAACATTTTGCTGTGTCCTAAGCGAAACCACCAACACACTATAAATAAACGCCCCAAAAGCACCAACCAAAAACGAAAATACTATAGCAATAAGCACGGCCAGCCACCCAACAATTTGCACATCCAACCCCACCTCCAACAAAAATACAGAGGCAAGGCCGCCAATGGCACCCATAAACATCATACCCTCGACACCCAAGTTTAGATTACCGGCTTTCTCGGAAAGGATTTCACCAAGTGTTCCAAACAACAAAGGCGTACCGGCCAGCACAGCCGCGTTAAAAATATTAATGAAATTGTCCATGGCTAACTCTCCTTTGTGTTGCGGAACACAATACGGTAATTAACAAAAAATTCGCATGCCAGCATAAAAAATAAAATAATACCAATAAATACAGACGCAATAGTAGCCGGGATATCAAAGGAAGTTTGTATACGTATAGAGCCGCGGGTTAGTGTAGCTATAAACAGCGATACTATTATCATAATAAGCGGGTTAAGCTGCGCGAGCCAAGCAACGGTTATTGCGGTAAACCCAACGCCCCCAGTAACGGTATCGTTAAGCGTAAAATGCGAGCCAGATACCTGCATAAACCCTACCAGCCCAGAAATTGCGCCAGATATTATCATTGTACGTATAATAATCCTTGCTACATTCATACCGGCATAGCGTGCGGTATTTTCGCTTTGGCCTACAACGCTTAGCTGATAACCCTGTTTGGACTTTCGCAAATAAAAATGCACAAGCACTGTCAAAACAAGCACGATAATCCAGCCTATATGGATATCAAACACCCTGGGCAAGCGCGCCACCGGGTCAAACATAGATATAATAGGAAACCCGCCTTGTATAGGGCATTGCCACGGGCCGCTTTGCAAATAGCTTATAAACCCGAAGGCTACATAGTTAAGCATAAGCGTAAACAGTGTCTCGTTCGTGCCCCACTTTGCACGGAAAAATGCAGGGATAAACCCCCAAATAGCACCTGCTGCGGCTCCCACAACTGCCATAGTAATCAGCAGTAACGGGCGCGGTATATTTTGATACTGGAACAATGCAAAATAAGTAGCCGCAATACCACCAACCAATATTTGCCCCTCTGCACCAATATTCCAGAAGCGCATCTTAAAAGCTAGGCCCACAGCCAAAGACGCACCAAGCAGGGGTACTGCAATGCGCACTAACTGGTTAAAACCTGTGCGGTCGCCAAAAGCACTGTTTACCATGTCTGCATATACTGCCAAGGGGTTATGCCCAAGTGCCAATATAAGCAAAGCACCAGCCGTAAGTGCCGCAAGCAAGCCGCCTGCCCGCACAGCCCATGCCTTGCGCTTGGATATCGCGCCCCGCTTGGCTATACGTGCATAGGGTTGCTTGGCTGTAGGTATGCTTTGACTCATATGGCACCTCCTGACTCGCCTACCTGTGTCATAAGTAGGCCTACTTGTTCTTTTGTTGCTGCAGCTGCATCCACAATACCGCTTACTTGCCCACCGCACAGTACCATGACACGGTCTGCCAACTCTAGAAGCACGTCTAGGTCTTCACCAATAAACAGTATTGCAACACCCTGTTGTTTTTGCTCGTTTATAAGGTCATATATGGTGTAAGATGAGTTGATGTCTAGCCCCCTGGCTGGGTATGCGACAATAAGCACCCGCGGATGCGAGGCTATTTCGCGCCCCAAAAGAACTTTTTGCACATTGCCGCCTGATAGCCGCCTAATTGGTGTGCTGGTGCCTGGGGTATTTATGTCCAGCCGCTTAATAAGACTTCTTGCCAGTTTGCGGGATGACTTACGGTCCACAAAAGGCCCATTGCCTTTGTAGTAGTGGCGCAACATTACGTTATCTGTCATATCCATATCGGGTACAAGGCCCATACCCAACCTGTCTTCTGGTACAAAGGCCATGGATATACCCAGTTTGTTTATTTCCTTGGGCGACATACCTATAATTTCCTTTTGGTTGCCATCCTCTAGATGATACCGCACACTGCCGCCCAGCACTGGATATAGCCCTGCCAGCACCTCGCAAAGTTCCTTTTGACCGCTACCGGCAATGCCGGCAACGCCTAGTATTTCCCCTGCTTGCAAAGTGAAGTTGATATCATGCAAGGCTTTTACGCCATCGGTACTGACACAGTTTAGCCCCTGCACTTCTAAACGCGTAGACTTATCTTGTGTTACGGGCCTATCTATTTTTAGACTTACAGCACGCCCAACCATCATTTCTGTTAACTCTTGCTGGTTGGTTTCGGCAGTTATGACCGTGGCAATAGACTTGCCCTTGCGAAGTATGTGCACACGGTCAGATACAGCCAACACTTCATTTAACTTGTGCGTGATGATAACAACGGCTTTGTTATCGTTTTTCATGTTACGAAGGGTAATAAAAAGACGCTCCGACTCTTGCGGTGTCAGCACCGCTGTCGGCTCGTCTAATATAAGAATATCTGCGCCGCGATATAGCACTTTTACGATTTCTACCGTTTGCTTCTCGCTAACAGACATGTTATATACTTTTTTATTTGGGTCAAGAGAAAAACCATAGCGTTTACAAATTTCTGCGACTTGGCGGCTTTGGGCCTTGCGGTCCAAAAATGCCGGACCCTTCATCCCAAGTACGATGTTTTCTGTGGCGGTAAATACATCAACAAGCTTAAAATGCTGGTGCACCATACCTATCCCCAAGTCAAACGCATCTTTGGGCGATAGGATAGACACCCCTTTGCCGTTTACCTCTATCTGGCCGCTGTCTGGAAAATAAATGCCAGACAACATATTCATAAGCGTTGTTTTGCCGCTGCCGTTTTCACCCATAAGCGCCAAAATTTCGCCTCTTTGTACATCAAAGCTTACATGGTCGTTAGCCAGTACTTTGTCAAAAGACTTAGTAAGACCGTATGTTTGTATGGCCGCATGTGTCATTTGTTCACCCCAGTTTGTTACATTTCTAGATGCCTCCCCAACCCCAAAACCGCGCGTATGCGCGGTTTTGGGGTTGGGGTATAAGCCTCATGATTTTATATCTTCGTCTTGTTTATTCGATAATGGTAATACCTTCGATTATATGCCTCCAAGAAGGCGCAGATAGTGGCTCTATCCACTGTTGACCGTCAGGTAAAAGCTGTACCAGCTCCCTAACAAGCTCGCCCTCAACTGGCTGATAATAACCATAAAGCGGGCCGGTAAATACATTGCGACCTGCACGTATTGCACCTTCTGCGGCAGCGATTGCAATATCTGTACCTGGTGCCACAGTATTGGGGTTAAGGTCAGACAGTAGTACCATGCCTTCGTAAAGGCCAGCAAGGAAGTCCAACGGCAGTGGTTGGTTGTTTACAACACTTTGCACGGCAGGGATCAGGTAAATACTCCAGTCAAACATAGGAGATACCAGTACTGCGTTTGGTGCGTCGGGGATCATGTCATTGTTGTAGCCTACACTCCATACACCGGCGGCTTCTGCAGTTGTTTGGGCTGCGGTACTATCGGCATGTTGTGCAATAACATCCGCGCCACGGTCTATAAGTGACTGTGCAATTTGTGCTTCGAGGGTTGGGTTATTCCATACGCCCATGTATGTCACATACATACGCACATCTGGGTTTACACTGCGTGCGCCCAAGAAAAATGCCGTCAAACCTGTGATAACTTCACCATTGGGATGAGCGGCAACAAAGCCAAGAATATTAGATTCTGTGCGCAAACCTGCAGCAATACCAGAAAGGTAACGAGCTTGGCTCATGTTGCCAAAATAGTTACGGAAGTTGGGTAAATCAGCCCCAACAGCCAAGTTGCCTGTTGCATGGAAGAACTGTACATCTGGGTTTTCGCGGGCAGATTCCAACATAAAAGGCCCAAATCCGAAGCTGGTGCCGAAAACAATATCTGCACCCCAGTCTATAGCTTCTTGAAGGGCCGTTTGAATGGGTTCGCCTGCGGCGGTATTATTAAAATTACGTACTTGGTCATCATCTATACCCAGGTATGCCATCATGGCCAGGGTACCTTGGTGCTGGCGATATGTGTAGCCTCTGTCCTCCGGGCCACCTACGTGAATGAAAGCTATACGTACGTTTTCGAAGGTTAATTCTCCCCTTTCCTCTTCTTCAGAGGAGCATGCTACCACCGCAGTCAACATTAAGCTTAGTAGCAACACTGCTGCAAGCGCTTTGAAAATCCTGTGCATTGTTAAAACATCCCTTCAATTATAAATTTGTGCGGTATCCCCGCTACATGACAAAATTATATAATTGTCGTTTTACCGCGTCAATTGACGCAATGTGAGAAGTTTGTAACAAGAATGTAATAAAGGTTGGTGTTTTTGCATACACAGGGTGTTTTTTGGTTATGGGCCTAACCGCTACAATGATACATAAAAGCAGCGTCCCCACTGCGGATGCGGTCACTACATGTGATAATAGATTACTCATTTGCATCACCTGTTATAGTTTTAAACCAATGTTTTAAGTCTTCTATGTCCTTATTGGTTATACCTTCGTTATCAACCAAGGCTGCTACGTAATTTTTTACATTTCCGCCGTATAAGTTGGTTAATAGGCTGCGAGTTTCGCTTTTTTGATAATCATATAGCGTCACATCTGTATTGTAGTAGTTTACACCTGCTTTCATGGTCTTTGTCAAAAATCCTTTTTGGATTAGTCTTGATAAGATAGTTGATAAAGTTGATGTTTTCCATCCCTTTTTTTCTGCAAAAAGGTCTAGTAGTTTGGCAACAGTGATGGGGGTCGCTTGTTCCCATACAACTTGCATTACCTCCATTTCTGTCTCAGATAGCCGTCCTAGTTTTTTCATGTTTAATCATGCCTCCTTCGTCGGTGGAACAAATAAGCTGAACTGCTACGCCATGTCGCAACGCTATTATGCTACATCGCGTCGCAATTGTCAATAGCTTAAAAATAGTAGATTAATTTGTAATCCGTCCAGCCAAATACAAAAAAAACTCATGCAAATTTCTGCATGAGCTTTCTCGTAAAATATTGTTTAAGACCATTAAAAGCCACAATCAAAACCGCTTTTCTTCACCCATTAGTCCTTTGTTTTCCTTTGCAGTAAGCGTGCCAGATGGGAACAGCCTACGTACTTCCTCACCGGAAACACGTTCTTTTTCCATTAACAGGTCTACAATTTTGTGCAATACATATTCGTGGGTCTGGATTATACGTGTTGCTTCGTTGTAGCTTTCTTCTATGATGCGCTTAATTTCGGCATCAATTTGCGAGGCTACATGTTCGCTATAGTTGCGCGAATGGGCCAAGTCACGCCCTATGAAGACTTCTTCGTTGTCGTTACCAAACTGTATCGGGCCCAGTGTATCGCTCATACCAAACTTGACAACCATATTACGGGCCATGCCAGTCGCACGCTCTATATCGTTGGCGGCACCACTGGTGATATCTTTTAGCACCAGTGCTTCTGCTGCACGCCCACCTAGTAGTGACACAATCTGCTGCTCCATAAAGCGCTTACTATAGTAGGCTTTGTCTTCGCTTGGCAATGACATAACATATCCACCGGCCCGGCCGGTAGGGATTATAGAAATCATGTATGTGGAGTCTATATCCGGCATTATTTCATGACATATTGCGTGGCCTGCTTCGTGGTATGCGGTTATGCGGCGCTCTTTTTCGGTTATTACGCGGCTTTTCTTTTCTGTGCCTACCACTACTTTGATGAAGGCTTTGCGGATAGATTCCATATCAATCTTGTTTTTTTCGTCACGGGCGGCGAGTAGTGCGGACTCGTTCATCAAGTTTTCCAAATCTGCAGGGGTGAAACCCGCCGTGGTTTGGGCCACTATTTTTAGGGATACATCATCATCTAGCTGTTTGCCTTCTGCGTGTACATGAAGTACCGCTTCGCGGCCCTTTACATCTGGTGGGTTTACGACTATACGCCTGTCAAAACGTCCCGGCCTTAGAAGTGCCGGGTCTAAGATATCTGGGCGGTTGGTTGCGGCTATTACTATAACGCCTTCGTTTACGGCAAAGCCGTCCATCTCAACTAGTAGCTGATTAAGTGTCTGCTCACGCTCGTCGTGGCCACCGCCTAGGCCTGCGCCGCGTCTACGCCCTACTGCATCTACCTCGTCTATGATTATTAGGCTTGGGGCGGTACGCTTGGCTTGGTCAAACAAATCCCTTACTCGTGACGCACCAACACCTACATACAGCTCTACAAAGTCGGAACCAGAAATGCTATAAAACGGGACATTGGCCTCACCGGCAACAGCCCTAGCAAGGAATGTCTTACCTGTTCCCGGGGGGCCTACCAAAAGCACACCCTTTGGTATGCGCGCGCCAATGTCGTTATATTTTTGTGGTGATTTAAGGAAGCTTACGATTTCGGACATTTCTTCTTTTTCTTCGTCCAAGCCCGCTACCTGGTCAAATGTTACCCTGCGGGTATCTTGAAAGCTCACCCTTGCGCGGCTACGGCCAAAGCTGGGGCCGCGGCCACCACCACCCATACCGCCTTGCATATGCCTAAGTACCAGCATCAGCACAATTAACGAGCCGCCAAACACCAACACAAAGGGCAATACTTGTATCCATATACTGGGCCGCCTTGGCGGGTTGGTTTCTATGTGCAAGTCTGTCTGGGTTTCCCGCAGATGGCGCACAAACTCTTCAAACCCGGTTATGTTGGGGATGTACACGGTTTGTGTCTCACGTACGCCTCTTAGCGTAATTTCTGCTTCGCCTACGTTGTTAACCTCCTGTGACGGAGTAATGGCCACGTTGGTTACCAGCCCTTCTTCCAACGCTTGCAACAAATGCGCGTATGTGAAAGGCTCATCATCATCTTGGTTGTTTGCAAGATTCATCAACATGCTAACCATAAACAAAATAGCAACCAGTAAGAAGAACATGCTGATATTTTTTACGTGTCTTTGTTTTATCACTTGTACACCTTACTTTCGTTAGATAATGTGGGAGATAGTTATGATTGAAGTACGCCGATATATGGCAGATTGCGGTAGCATTGGGCATAGTCCAACCCGTACCCTATCACAAATTTATCGGGGATAGAAAAACCAAGATATTCTATTGGGTCTAGATTAGCCTCCCTGCGGCTGGGCTTGTCTAGTAAAGCACATACACGCAAGCTGGCTGGGTTTTTGGTATGCAAATATTTTCTTAGGAAGGCCAAGGTGTGGCCTGTATCTACAATGTCTTCTACAAGAAGCACATGTTTATTTTTTAGGTCAATTGTTGGGTGCTGGTCAAATTGCACTGCCGTCTCGGGAGAGGTAGAATCCCCGTAGCTGGAAACTTTTAAGAAGTCTATCTGAGTCCTTTCGGGCAGATATCGGGAAAGGTCTGCCAGGAAAATGTACGCACCTTTTAAAGTGCCAACCAGAAGTATGTCCTTGCCAGCGTAATCCTTGTTTATCTCGGCAGCTAACTCTGCCACACGTGTGGCGATTTGTTGTGCCGACAGCAACGTCTCGATTTGTGTGTTCATATGATTATTCCTTCCCATTTATAGTGCATTTTTATTTGTATCAAAACTCAAAGTGACCCAGCATGTATTTTGGTTGTCATCTGGTTTATATGCTGAGTTTGTACGGTTGTGCTTGTCCATAACCCATAGGATATTACTTCCGTCTGCCAGTAGGGGTATCTGGTCACGCTGGCTTTTGGGTGTTTTTGTGTCGGTAAAATAGTCTTGCAATTTTTTGGTGCCGGTACCTGCTAGGGTGATTTTGTCCCCCGCGCGGCGGGTACGCAGTTCTAACACGCCCTCTACCTTACCATAATTGAAGGCTTGCGTACAGCCAGGTTTATTAATTGACGGTTTTTTTAAATGCAGTGTCACTTCGGCCAGTTGTATGTTTATGGGTATACCAGGGGACAAGGTGTGACAGTAACCATTTATATGAAGTGTATTTTTTTGCAGTATAAGGTTTTTGTACTCGCGCTTGGCTGTAAAACCTGGCAAATGGGCTTCCCGGCCTGTTTGCCCTTTGGCTATGTCAAGGATAGATTGTATATGAGTTAATTGTATATCCCTTAGTGCTTGTTCGCCACGCAGTTTGGCAATAGCTTGGCGGATAATACGCCCAACCAGAGCCATAGGGTACGCTAACA
The DNA here is from genome assembly GCA_009785605.1 of Defluviitaleaceae bacterium. Taxonomy (GTDB): domain Bacteria; phylum Bacillota; class Clostridia; order Lachnospirales; family WQUN01; genus WRAN01. Next base: position 8,941 of record WQVY01000062.1, read on the forward strand.
ACTCCTTTATAGGTAGGGAAATCACAGGTGAAGACACAGCTTGTACATATGATAGCACCCCATCATCAGATATGTGATGTGTATCATGCGATAATAATTTAAACGCGTTGGCGGCAGCCGTGTGAAGGTAGTCTTCATCTGCTTTCATGGCTAGGGCATTCTTTGCCATCGTTGCTGTTACGCTGTCACCAAAGTGCAGCTGCATTGATGGGATAATTTTATTGCGGATATAATTGCGGCTGTAGTCGCTTGATGCATTTGTTTCATCTGTAATAAAGCCTAGATTATGTTCATGTGCGTAGGCTTGTATATCACTTCGGCTTACCTCCAACAGTGGCCGAGTTATACAGCCGTTTACTGGTGGTATCCCACACAACCCTTTCAGCCCTGCACCACGAAAAAGGTTTAGCAGCATTGTTTCTGCGTTATCGTCTGCATGGTGGCCTGTTGCGATTTTTGTTGCACCTGTTCTTTCTTGACTTTGGCGTAGGTACTTATATCGCAGTTTGCGCCCAGCTTCTTCGGTGCTAAGTTTGTCTTGCGTGGCAAGCCCTTTTACATCTGCATCATAAACAAAAAAAGGGATGCCCCACTCATCACACAGATGCCGTGCAAACCCTTCGTCATGTATAGCTGTACTGCGCAAATTGTGGTTGATGTGAGCCGCGTAAATAGATAACTGAAGCTCTTTGCTTAATACCCGCAAGACAGCCAAAAGCACAACAGAGTCCACCCCGCCAGACAATCCCACCACAACTCCGTCTCCCGGGGCAAACATGTTGTACTGTTTTATTGTTTGGCGGACAATTTCAAGCATGGGTAAACCCTTTCTATAATAGTAGCTATGACTGTACTATTTGCATGTGCTTTTATTTTACCAAACCTCATATCAACAATGCAATCTAGATATGCATCGCAGTTTTGATGATTGGGCCAAAAGCGATCACGGATCACTTTAAAATACGTGGGTTATTTCACTATAAACCGCACATATGGTATGATGCGCACAAATACAGCATTTTCAAGGAGAATTATATGCCCAAACCTATAGTAGCAATTGTTGGCCGCCCCAACGTAGGCAAGTCCACACTGTTTAACCGCTTAGTTGGCGAAAGGATAGCTATCGTAGACGATGCCGCCGGCATAACCCGCGACCGCCTTTATGCAGACAGCGAATGGCTAAACCACAACTTTACCCTCATAGACACAGGCGGACTGGACCCGGATACAGATGACCTGCTAATACAACATGTATACCGCCAAGCCGAAGCGGCAATAGAAAGTGCCGACGTTGTACTTTTTTTGACAGATATAAAATCCGGCATAATGGACGCAGACCGCCACGTAGCAGATATGCTAAGACGGGTATCAAAACCGGTTGTGCTTGCGGTAAACAAAGTAGACAACCCTACAAAAGATAATCACGAGATTTTTGAGTTTTACGAGCTAGGTATAGGCGACCCTATCCCAATATCTGCCGGGCAAGCCCTTGGGCTGGGCGATTTATTAGACGAAGTTATTAAACACTTCCCAGCCGCGTCAGACATAGATGAAGAAGATACCCGCATAAAAGTTGCTATTGTAGGCCGCCCCAATGTAGGCAAATCCTCGCTTATAAACAAGATATTGGGTGAGGAGCGTATGATAGTAAGTGACATACCAGGCACCACCCGCGATGCGGTAGACACCTACTTTACCAAAGATGGTAACGAGTTTTTGTTTATAGACACAGCAGGCCTACGGCGAAAAAGCCGCATAAAAGAAAATGTAGAGCGCTATAGCATCCTACGGACCTTGGCCGCGGTAGAGCGCTGCGACGTATGTGTACTACTGGTAGACGCAGAAGAAGGTATAACAGACCAAGACACAAAAATTGCAGGTATAGCTCACGAGCGTGGCCGCGCCGCGATTATTGCCGTAAACAAGTGGGATATCATCGAGAAAAATGACAAAACCATGAAAGAGTTTACACACAAACTAGAGAGCGAACTTGCCTATATGCCATATGCGCCAAAGCTATTTATTTCTGCGCTTACAGGCCAGCGGGTGCACAAGCTTTTTGAGTTAATTTTTGCTGTGTATCAAAACCATGCGCTACGTGTATCAACCGGTGTCCTTAATGATGTAATAATAGAAGCCACCGCAATGCACTCCCCGCCTACAGATAAAGGCAGGGCGCTTAGGATATATTACGCTACTCAAGCATCGGTCAAACCCCCTACTTTTGTACTGTTTGTAAATGACAGCAAGCTAATGCATTTTTCATACACACGGTATATAGAGAATAAAATCAGAGAAGCCTTTGGATTCTCGGGCACGCCGGTACACTTTGTTGTGCGTAATAGGGGGACAGATAAATGAAACAGTTGATTATGATAGCCGATATGGAAGGTGCGTCTGGTATTTTTGACCATAACGGGTCATGGTCCGACAATGGTGAAGATGAGTGGCGTAAGCATGGCCGCGACTGTATCACATCCGACGCACTGGCAATTGTAAATGCAGCCGTCGACTTTGGCATAGATGATATCCTACTATATGATGCCCATTATGCCGGGAACCCAGAGTTTAATATTGTATTAGAAAAATTACCGCCAATTGTCCGGGTTTTTGATGTACTAGACAGGCGCTTCGACACTTAGCCAATGTGGGCTGCAAAGCATCTATGGCCGAAGCGCTTGAGCTTTCGGGTAATATCGTCACTATCCCAGTTAAGGATAAAGCCAATGGCTGGGAGCCGTCGTTAGAAGAAACATATCCGCTTATATATGACGGTGTGATGACGGCACTCAAACATGCATGTCATGCAACGCCTGTAGGTATAAAGCCGCCATATAATTTTTCTATGGAATTATGCGAAGGCTTCATTTTTGACACCAGTACAGACATAAGCTGGAAAGGCACGGTTGGTACAACCCAAGCCGAATGGATGGCACCATCTGTCGAAATTGGGCTAGAGATATTTGGCTATGTAAGGACACTGCTTCGTAAGCACCAATAAGGAGATAAGCGCAGATGTTTAGACTTTTGTGTATACTACTCGGCTACGCTTTGGGCTGCGTCCAAAGCGCATATATTATAGGTAAACTAACCCGCGGTATTGATATCCGCGAACATGGCAGCAAAAATTCCGGCTTTACCAATGCCAACCGGGTCATGGGGTTTAAAGTTGGGGTATGGATTTTTATTGCAGATGTTGGCAAAGCTGTGTTGGCGTTTTTGATAGCTTGTTGGCTGTTTGACGGTAGCGGAAGTTTTATGGCTGCTGGGGTCAACGGGCTTATCCCTGGTGTGTGGGCCGGGTTGGGCGTGGTGCTTGGGCACAACTTCCCTGTTTTTTTGAAGTTTAGGGGCGGGAAAGGCATTGCTTGTACAATTGGGTTACTGCTTATGCTGGACTGGCGTGCGGCTTTGATAATTTATCTTATTGCGTTTTTGCTTGTTTTGATAACGCGGTATATCTCTGTGGCGTCACTGGCTATTACTTTCTTTATGCCTGTTTCTATGGCGATTTTTGTGTTTATGGCCCTTGAACCTCATGCGTGGGAAGTGGTGGCTGTTACTGCCTTCTTGGGTGTACTAGGATGGTACATGCATCGGGAGAATATACAGCGGCTTTTTTCTGGTACAGAGCGGAAGTTTTCTTTAAAAAGCAAGCCTTTATAGTAACGGACATACCGCAAACAGTGCAAATCGAAGGAGTAAACATGAACAAACAAGCATCTGTTAACATACAAAAACGTGTGGCCGCAATCCATGATATATCCGGCTTTGGGCGCTGCTCGCTTACGGTGGCGCTACCCATTATATCTGCCGCAGGGATTGAGTGCTGCGTAGTGCCTACTGCCGTACTATCAACACATACAGGCGGGCTTGGCAACTTCACATACCGCGACTTGACAGACGATATACTACCCATAGCCAGCCATTGGCAGAGCTTGGGCTTGGGCTTCGATGCCTTATACAGCGGGTTTTTGGGTTCTTTCCGGCAGGTGGAAATACTGTCGGATTTTTTTGACCGTTTTCGCACAAGTGATAACATAATAATGGTAGACCCTGTAATGGCAGACAACGGAATGCTGTACAAAACTTTTAACTCAAGCTTCCCGCATGAAATGCGCAAACTATGCCAAAAGGCCGACCTCATAGTACCAAATATGACCGAAGCGGCCTTGCTTGTGGATGAGCCGTACCACACCGGCCCATATTCCAAAGACTATGTAGCTGACACGTTAAAAAAACTAGCAGCTCTTGGAAGCAAGCTTGTTGTATTAACCGGGGTATATTTTGATGATAATGAACTTGGCGCGGCGGCCTATGACAGTAATACAGGCCGGATAGACTACTCATTTGCTCCGCGCGTGCCCGGCTTTTACCCTGGCACAGGTGATATCTTTGGCAGTGTTTTGCTGGCAGGGTTGCTGTGTGGCCACGATTTGGCACAGTCTGCTGAAAAAGCAGTAAACTTTGTATCCAGCAGCATCAGCCGTACCCATGCCGCTGGTTCTAATACCCGCTTTGGTGTAAATTTTGAGGCTGGGCTTGCAACGCTTGCTGCAACTCTTAAATCGTCTTAAACCACTAATGGACTTCACATAAAGGAGAGTGCAAAATGGCAAAACAAAGCGAAAAACCGGCAAAGAAGCTAAAAATCGGCATCATAGGCACAGGTGGCATAGCCAATGCCCACCTTAAATCTTACCTGCGCTTGGCAGAGGCCGGACATGTAGAAATCGTAGGCGGCTCAGACATTGTGCCAGGCAAAGCGCGTAAGTTTTTCGACAATGCGGGGCTAACACACGTGAAGGCCTTTGACAACAACAAGGACTTATTGGCCCTGGAGCTGGACGGCGTAAGCATATGTACTTACAACACCACCCACGCAGAGTGTACAATTGCCGCACTTGAAGCCGGTGCACATGTGCTATGCGAAAAGCCCATGTCTGTAACCTTAGACGACGCTATACTTATGTATAGAAAGTCACAAGAAACCGGCAAAATCCTGACAATAGGCTTCCAACCCCGCTACGACCCCAACATGGACCTAGTAAGGGATATTGTAAGAAGCGGCGTATTGGGGGATGTATATTACATCCAAACAGGCGGCGGTAGGCGTAGGGGCATACCCGGCGGCACCTTTATACGCAAAGAGCTGTCAGGGGTAGGCGCACTTGCAGATATAGGCTGTTATTCTTTGGACATGGTACTTTCTGCAATAGGGTACCCCAAGCCGCTTACCGTTTCTGCTTTTGCGTGTGACCATTTTGGCAAAAATCCTAAATACTGCGGTGAAGCAGAGCATTTTACGGTTGATGATTTTTCTGTGGCCCTTATCCGCCTAGAGGGTAATATAGCCCTTGATTTTAGGATGTCATGGGCAATGCACATGGACAAAATGGGAGACACCATGTTCTTTGGCACAGACGCGGGGCTAAAAATTAAGCCCGCAGGTGTAGGCACACCATGGGGTGGTGCATGGGACGGCACAATCGGCCCTATAACCATGTACAATGATATAGAAGGACAGCTTTGCGAGACAAACATCCCCCTGCGTAGGCCGTCAGATGACCGCTTTTACAGCAAAGTCAAAGCTTTTTGTGATGCTATCACAACCGGTGACACAGCTCCTATCCCTATTATAGAATCTATTTATAACCAGGCAATTGTGGACGGTATATATCGCTCGTCTCAGTTGGGCCGGGAAGTTGAAATAGTTTTGCCGACGCTGTGACTTGGGGTTTGATATGATTAAACCATTGGTACTGGCCCACAGGGGTTTTAGCGGCAAATTTCCCGAGAATACCAGGCGTGCGTTTATGGAAGCAATCGCAATTAGCGGGTGTGACGGTTTTGAAGTAGATGTACATTTGTCTGCAGACGGTGAGCCTATAATAATCCACGACTCGACCCTTGACCGCACTACAAGCGGCAAAGGCCCCGTAAATGCCATGACTTTTAAGGAGTTGCGTAAACTGGATGTAGGCTCCTGGATGGGCCCGCAGTTTGCAGGCGAACAAATTATGCACCTGGATGAGCTTTTAGAGTTGGCCACATTGCATAATCAACTGCTTAATATAGAGCTTAAAACATACCCCCTAATCCACACCGGCATAGAGCAGAGCGTCATTGGCCGTATTACTGCATTGGGCGCACAAGACAGGGTCTTCTTATCATCTTTTAACCACTTGTCTATGAAACTATGTAAAGAAATTGACCCGGCTATTAATGTAGGGCTATTGTACATGCAGCCTTTTATAAACGCCGAAAAATACGCCGCCGGCTATGCATTACACCCAGAATATAATTTGCTTGCCCTAGAGCCGGACCTGGTAAGCCGCGCCCACAACGAAGGGATTGCTGTACATGCGTGGACAGCCAACACAGACGAAGCCATGCAGTTGTGCATTGATAGCAAAGTCGATAGTATTATCACAAATTACCCGGATAGGCTTGTGGAGTTGTTGGGAATGTAATGACGGCTAAACAGCCCTATGTCAACGGGTGACATGTTGGATTGATACGCATTTAACTTGTAATAGAAGAAGGGGCGCTGATTTTGCGCCCCTTTCGTATTATCGTGATATTGTTTAATCTCTACCCTGCCAAACCCAAGTATCAGCAGAAGCAGTACCATCATAAGCATACCTACCCATAAGCTCAAC
>WQVY01000063.1 GCA_009785605.1 Defluviitaleaceae bacterium
AGATTCCCCACTGCTTTAAGCAGGTAAGGACCCTTGTAGACCACAAGGTTGATAGGCGGGAGGTGTACGCACGGTAACGTGTTTAGCTGACCCGTACTAATAGTCCGAGGGCTTGACCGATTTGCGTTCAAGCCTGCGTCTTGATTTCGTAGTTGCGATACCGCAACTGCGCACACAAGATTTATTTACGAATCGCTTTTCCTTCTTTGTATTGAGTTTTCAAGTTGTTAAATATTTAGTATATCATAGCCGCCAACTAGCGGCTCTAGTTATATAATCATATTCCTCGATAGCTCAACGGTAGAGCAACCGGCTGTTAACCGGTAGGTTCCTGGTTCGAATCCTGGTCGGGGAGGTAGGCAAAAGGCTTGCAGCAAATACGCTGCAAGCCTTTTTTAATACATATTATTGGTAACATGTTGCAAAGCCCATAAAGTCTGCACTATAGGACTTATGGCGTATTTACTAATACTAATCTCAAATAAATTCTGAGAATTAGTATAAAGACAAAATATCAAAAAACTCCGCCGGGGCAAAAAGCCTGTTGTTTTCCAAAAGCGAAGGTGCCGGCATTGTGTGACGCTCGCCGTTTACATAAGCAACCGCAACATTGGGCTCAAGGGTTATAAAATTGTCACCTTTTGTAAACTCTGCATGCCTGTATTGTGCGCTCCAGTAAACGTTAAAACCGGTAGCTACTGCGTTATCGCGCACAGGGTATAGGTTTACACCTGCGCGTATAATTCTGCCAGTTAGATAACGTGCTTGATAAGGATATCCGTTTTCATATTCTTGGATGTTATCGTTTTCTAGATCTGTATCTTCATAATCGGTATTATTATTACTAGAAGGTACTAGGCGTAGTGCGCGGTTTGCTGTAGTTTGTGCAGGGTAGCTAAGTGCTACATTTGCGTACCACAGTAATACTTTGTCGCCAACTTGGAACTCGTCCATCACAATATATTGGCGGGTTAACCATGCGTGAAGTTGTGTATACTCGTTTAACGTAACAATTAGCCCGCCATTGTCTACTGTAAGCAAAAGTGTATCGCCATACTTCTCAATATTTTCTATTGTGTGAAGGTTGGGTACGTTCATATACTCGACGTTTATTGCAATTACTAATGCATTGTTGGTTAATGTGCTGTAAGTTACGTGAACTTGATTGTCGCCATGGTCTTCTAAACTTGCTGGTTGGCCGGTTGTAGCGTCAATAATAATTGTGTTTGTGGTAGATATAACTACAGTCCTCTTTACTTCACCACTTTCACCCAAAATATCGACGTCATAATATTCACCATCATGTGTGATTTCACCAATATAACCAAATACAGAACTATTTATATTTGTTGTACTTGGTGTGATGCCTGTGTAGTCATAGCTGTTGTACTGGTCGTAATAATTGTAGTTGTTATCATTTTCGTTGTTGTCATAGTCATAATTGTTGTAATAGTTATTGCTATTGCTTTCGCTGTTACTGCTTTCGTAATTACTACTACTTTCATAGTTGCTGTTACTTTCGTAGCTGTTATTACTAGTAATGTTGTTTGCATAGTTTGAAGGGACGCAACAATCTGCCGCTAATACAGGGACAGCTAGGGCCATTGTTATAGCAGTGGCTAAAAGTAAAGTTGATAATTTCTTCATTTTATTTCTCCTCTCATGACTGGTCTTTGTTCATTTTGCCCACATATCTGATAACCATACACTGGCCTATATATGGCAAAAATAGAAGCTGTATTCAACTCCGACAATGGTGACTTTTCGTGACAGATTTTTGCCAATTGAGGCGGCTCTGACGCGGCTTGCCATTAAGGCAAGCATAGTGATACGTGCTTTAATTTAATAATGGCGCGGCTTTAATATAATCACTAATAATTTTACTATGGGTACCTGCGATTCTGTCCGGTAACTTGTCAAAGTCAAACCACTCAAAGCCTAGTGATTCATCATCCATAACTTCAACTTCGCCTTCATATTCACATGTTGTATATACAATGGTAACAACATCAAACTCGTCACCGTTCGCGGCTATACATTGGTATCCCTGGCCAGAATACACACCAAACAACGATAGCTCCCCAAGTTTTAGCCCGGTTTCTTCCATAACTTTGCGCTTTACTGTATCTATGGTGGACTCGCCTAGTTCCATTAGGCCGCCAGGTAGGCCCCAAACACCGTGTGGGTAGGTACGTTGTTGCATAAGAAGTTGCCCTTTTTTGTTGCGTATTGCCGCTATGCAACCTGGAAGGATTATTCTTTTATGGTCTATTAGTTCACGCAATTCTTGTATGTATCCCATAGTAGTCTCCTGATTTTGTATTTTTGATATATTATAGCGCAATAATCTGCTTGACAAGGATAAACATGCCAAGTAAAATATTTACAACATGTAAAGGATGTACATAGCACCTATGTTAATAATATATGCGACTTTGTTAATGAAAGGGTGATAGAGTGACTAAGAAAAGAGTAAAAATATGTCTTATTGTTACTTGTTTTATGTTAGCTCTACTTCTATCAGTAGTATGGGTATCGGCATCACTCGAAGGAGCAAATCCCGAAGACAATCATACTAATTACTCATGTGAAGGTTGCAACAATAAAATAACATATCTTCAAAACATGGGTGTACCAATATGCACATTGGATAGCACCATAAATATATATTTATATATAGGAATGTGTCCCGAGGAGTTGTTATCACAGACAAAACAAACAGCTCCTGCTTGGTGGTGCGATAAGAAAATAAATAAGATGTGGCTAGAGTCATTGGAGATATTAGAGTTGTTAGAGTAATTAGCATTACTAGCTTTTAGCTTTATGTTAAATATTAATAAGGCCCTCTGCGATAAATGTGTCGTAGGGGGCCTTATTAATAGTAAGATCAATTGGTTTACTAATCACCGCATAAAACCCCATATCACCCAAGTAATCACAGCCGCAATAATCCCTGTTAGCGCTTTAAACAAGATGTAAGTACCAGCTTTTATTCCAATACCTGACGTAAAATGCAGTGTTTGCGCATGAACAGAAAACCCCCCAAACGCAATAATCCCCCCAATAACCGCAATGCGTATAGGCGTTATTGCCGTAGAATCCCCGGCAAGTATTTTTGCCCCACCGGTAATTTCCATGATACCGGCCAATGCTCCCCCTGCCATAGATGGCAAGCCCCCCAAAACAATACCAAGTACCCTAACAACAACACTAAAAAATATAATCAGCCCACCCACGACAAGCAACGCTTCCATTGCATTTTTGACAGCCTCCCCCAAGACCTTGCCAATGCTAGGACTAGACATGTCATTTTTTACCGTGTACGGGCGTGTGCTTTCTGGGCTGCTGCCCCACCCGCGGGTAATAATTCCTACAACAAGAGCTGCCGCCACATGTCCTGTCCACAGCACATACCCGGCTGTGCTATCTCCCAAAAGCCCAACACCCACGACCCCAATAATAAAAAGAGGCCCAGCGTTATTGCAAAAAGCCAATAACCTTTGGGCCTCTTTGGCTGTGATTTCACGGTTGCGGTAAAGGTCAGCTATGGCTTTTGCACCCATAGGGTAGCCAGAAATGAGTCCGGTGATAAGCGCAAACCCGCCAGCCCCAGGTAGCCCAAACACGGCTCTCATAAATGGCTGCAGCCACATGCTTACAAGTTTAACAAATCCTAGTGCCGCCAGCAGGTTTATTGCCACAATAAATGGTAAAAGAGCTGGCAGGACATTATTAAACCACAAAACGAGGCCATCCCGTGCCGCATCCAACACGTATCGTGGAAATAATAAAATAAAAATTATTAGAAAGATATTGCCCACGTAGATTATTTTTGGTACAATCATTCGTATAGAATAAGGGGAGCTGTCACCCAAGATTTGCATTTGACTCACATCCTAGCAGAAATAAGGTGGGATTCACATGGCATATAGGCAAAACAACGATTCCCACACACGACAAGCACCGCCGCGCCGCCGACCTCAACGTAGGCGGCCTGCCCCCAAAAAGGTAGGACAGCGGCCTCCGTCCGGTGGGCCGTTTTCTATGAAAGTTGTGGCATTTCTGTTCTTTGCTTTTGTGTTTATTTATATCGGCCATTCTGCGTGGGCTTTTGTTACGCCGGATGTAGATACGATGGTCGTACGTATGAACACAAGCGGAACACCGCAGTCTATACAAGGTATAATTATAAGGGACGAGCATGTTCATTATGCCAATAGCACCGGGTATGTACAATTTATGGTACCAGAAAATGAGCGTGTAAGCGTAAACGCCCCAATTGTAAGCATTACCAACGACCCAGTACGCGCCCAAGCGGCGCTGGGGTATTTGGCTACAGTAGAAAATATGGCTTCAAGCACACAAGCAAGAAGGCCAGCAAACGGCACAGACTCTGGTGTACAACGTATAAACAATGACCTGACAAACATTGTAAACGGGCGTATCAATAGTTTCACATCAATAAACTTGGCAGAAATATACGCACTACGTGACAATCTTAATCAACGCATAAATACCCGCAACCAGATAAACACAGGCAGCGCCATTGCAGCGCGCGAGCCCCTTGCCAGGGAGTATGAGCGCCACAGGGCCGCGTTGGATGCAAGCACAAGAAATATGTATGCTGTAGGCAGTGGGATTATGTCCCGGTTGCTTGACGGTCACGAGACCAGCCTGACCCGTGAAATAATAGGACATTTGACTCGCGACGATATACGTACAATAGCTGAAGCAGAACACAACATACAAACCCCAGCAACAGAAGTACAAGAAGGGGACCCAATATTTAAGACCGTAGGCAATGTATGGCACATAGCCGCATATATGCCCAACGATATGGTAACATTTGCAGTAGGTACAACACGTACCGTGTATTTACGCAACGCCAACACAGGCGACTACGAGCCTCATAGCCTAAGAGTAGAGCATATAGAAGATGGCATACGCTACAGCCTGGTAGTGTTTAGAAATACCAGGCATGTAATAGAATTTATGAACCAGCGCAATATCAGTATCCGCACAACATCCGGGGTAACTCGGGGGCTCAAGATACCTGATACAGCAATTGTAACCAACCGCCACTATCGTATACCTTTAGAATATATCCATGGTTATGCAGGGAGCAACTATGTATTAGTATTGGGTGAAGCCGGCAACACAAGGGTGCCCATATCTATAGATGAGTCTACAGAATACCATGTTTATACCCGCCCAGCCGCTGGCCTAACCGTTGGTAGCTTACTGGTGCCACATGACCCAGACAATGGCCATATCATACTAGGTGACACACATGTACGTGTGGTAAATGGCGTATACGCCGTGGTGTTTGGGACGGTAGAGTTTAGGACTATAGACTTAGGCGACAGCGGGTTAGAAGCAGGTTATGTACTACTTGACCCATCGCTTAACCATAGGATTAGCGAGTTTAGTAATATCGTAATTGACGCATCTACAGTGGTTGCAGGGCAGATAGTAAGATAGTGAGCGTGATATGAGCGATATAGCTGCAAATTTGCTAACTATAAATGACGCAATGTATACAGCAGTAAAAAAAACTGGCCGTACTATGGGTGATATAAAGCTTATAGGTGTTACAAAAACAGTCACACCTGAGCGTATCGTTCAACTACTAGCGGCAGGTGTCAACTGTTTTGGCGAGAATCGTGTGCAAGAGTTTTTACCCAAGCACGAGTGTTTACAACATCACATGCCAACATGGCACTTTATTGGGCACTTACAGCGCAATAAAGTAAAATTTATCATAGACAAAGTAGCAATGATTCACTCCATAGACAACATGGCTCTTGCACTGGAAGTAGACAAGCGTGCAAGCATGGCCGGTATAGTCATGGATATACTGGTTGAGATAAACATAGCCGGTGAGGATAGCAAGCATGGGTTAGACCCAAGCCAAGCACTACCTTTTGTGCAAGAACTGACAGGACTTAGCAATATCCGGGTCAAGGGCCTGATGTGCATAGCACCCTTTGTAAAAGAGCCAGAAGATAACCGGCCATATTTCAAAAAAATGCACAAGCTACTCCTTGACATAAACCAAAACAACACACATAATCACTGTCTTACGGAGTTATCTATGGGAATGTCTGGTGATTATACGGTAGCAATCGAAGAAGGGGCCACAATGGTGCGTATAGGCACCGCCTTGGTCGGGTAAATAAGAATTTATTTTTCATTAGACATCTACAAAAGAAGTCTACGAAATAAATAATAAACAATACAAAAGTGAATGAGGGGGATTCCTAATGCATGGAATCATTGGTAAGGTAAAGGATGCAATGTGGAGGGCCATGAACGCACCCAATACCGAAGATGCAGACGTATACGATGACGACACCAGCGGTGGCGACTACGTAACAGACTACAAAGACGACAGACCAGGAGACCGCGACGAGCAATGGGAAATGCCATATGCCAAAGAGCCCCGTGGTCACGAAAAGCGTGCAAGGCAAGCACAAAACAGCAAAGTGCTTGAAATGTACGGCAAAGACGGCAATAAAGCCGAAATTATACTTCGCCATCCTGTGGATGTAAGCGATGCTGCTAAAGTGTGCGACTATATACGCGAAGAAAAGATTTGCGTAATAGACCTCACTGGCGTAGAGCGTAGCATGGCACAGCGCATTGCGGACTTCCTTGGTGGCGCGTGCTATGCTATCAACGGTACGATACAGCGCTTTTCAAAGGATATATTTATCATAGTACCCAATGGTGTACGTATAGTTACAGACATAAAGGACGAATTGGAAAAGGATGGCTACATCATGCCAAAAACACATGGCCGTAGGTAGGACATTATGACTCTCATCATTATTGATGCGGTACGCTGGTTGTTTAACATACTGTATGTGATGTTGCTGATACGGGTGGTATTAACGTGGATGCCTATGGTAAGGACCGGCAGGGTTGTAGCATTTATATTTGCGTTTACAGAGCCTATGCTTGCGCCCGTACGCATGCTTATAGATAGGTCGCCTTTGGGGGGGCCTGGTATGATGTTGGATTTTTCGCCTATTATTACGTTCTTTTTGCTTAGGTTGGGGCAGTCTTTTCTTGTGAGTGTGCTTCAGTCTGTGGCGTAGGTTAGAAATTTAAAACTTAATATTTCCGCTAGGGGTGCTTGTGTTAATACAATATCTATCGTAAGATTTGTGTTATCATAGGCTGAGAATTACCCTTTGTACCTGCTCCGAGTAATGTCGGCGAAGGAAAGCATTATACCTCCTGGTGGATTTTATCTTTAGGAGGTTTTTTATGTATAAAAAATTAGTATGTAGCGCAATATTGTGCTTGTTGGCTGTTGGCTTGTTGGCGGCTTGCGCTGGTGGTTATGAAGGCGAAAGTGAAATTGAAAGGATTCGCATTGCCCTACTCATAGAAGATGCAGCGCCAGAACTGCGCGGGCTTTTTGAAGACTTCCGGGCCGCAATGGAGGAGCATATAGGGATGCCGGTAGAGGTCATAGAGGGTGCGACACACCTGGTTGGTATAGAAGCCATGCGAGCCGGTAACCTAGAAATGATGTGGGGCTCGCCATTTGTATATTTGCTTGCTGGGCGCGATATGGATGTGTATAGGCTGGCCGTGACAGATAGCCCAACAGCGGTTAACAAGACTGTGTTTATAACAGCATGTGACGATATTAACAGCCTGGATGACTTGCGCGGGCGCAGCCTTGCTTTTATTAACAGGTCATCTACATCTGGGTTTATATACCCGATGTATGACTTAATGAACCATTTTGGCATGACCCAAGACGAGATAATGGTAGGCGGGTTGTTTAGCGCTGTAGATTTTGCTGGCAACCAGAACGCCGCCATAATGGGGGTCATCCATGGGCATTATGACGCGGCGGCGGTAGGTAATCTTAATTTGCAAAATGTTATCCGGTCTGGACTTATTAGCGAGGGCGATGTACGAGTCTTTGCTAGTTCGGAGGTTATTCCGTTTCCGGGGTATATTGCCAGCGGGCGGCTTTCTTATGAACTGCGGGTGAAAATTACCGAGTTCCTACTTGCATACGAAAACGAAGAATATTTTGCGTCGCGGTTTAACAATGACCCCAGTGTAAGGTTTGTCGCGCCGGACGTGCAGCAGATAGAGCATTTGAGGTCTATGGTTGAGGCCTTGGGTATAGACTTAGAGGAACAAGGGTAGGATGGATAATTATGCACCCGTTACTTAGTATTCGTGAGCTTACAAAGACTTATGACGGCAAGCACCTTGTATTAAAGGGGCTTAGTTTTGATGTTAATCCGGGGGAGCTAGTCACGATTGTGGGCCCGTCTGGGGCGGGGAAGTCCACGCTTATACGTTGCATTAACAGGCTCGTACAGCCTACCTCTGGTAATGTGGTTTTTGATGGGGTGCATGTAGAGACGGCCGGGCGGCAAAAATTGCGGCAGGTGCGCGCACGCATTGGCATGGTATTCCAGCAACATAACTTGATAGCGCGCACCACAGTAAAGAAGAATGTGCTGCATGGGCGGCTTGGGGAGATTTCTTTTTTTAGGAGTATGTTGGGGCTGTATGCCAAGGACGATAAACAAGAGGCCGAGGCGCTGCTTAAAACAGTGGGGCTAGAGAGCAATATGCACCAGCGGGCCGGCACGCTGTCTGGTGGGCAGATGCAGCGCGTAGGTATTTGCCGTGCGCTTATGCAGCGGCCAAAACTGTTGCTGGCAGATGAGCCTATAGCCTCACTTGACCCGGTTGCCGCAAAAACAGTAATGGACTATATGCAGAAGGTTGCACACGAGCGAAACTTGACATGCATTGTCAATTTGCACCAGGTAGAGTTTGCCAAGAAATATGCCACAAGGATTATTGGGTTAAAAGCCGGAAGGGTCGTATTTGATGGCTCGCCATGTGACTTGACGGATGATGTAGTTGGCTATATTTATGGCGACGCAGATATTGGTAGCCATAACTATGATGGGGAAGATGAAGATGTAAATAATGCACGTCATGAGTCTATTACCGCCCCCAGCAGCAGAAAAGAGAAAGCATTACATGTATACAAAGCCACACGGCCTCATGTATGTATTTTTTTGCTTATTGCGGCCATATTGTTTAGCTTCTTACATCTTGATATCCAGGTCTTGCATGTGTTTGCGTCTTTTCCTTCTTTGTTTAGGTTTTTTGGTGATAATTTCTTGCCACCCAATTTTACAGGCTTAAGGACCTTTTGGCCTGTTGTATTGGATACTGTATTGTTCGCGGTGGTGGGTACTTACATATCGGCTGTGTTGGCGTTTTTGCTTGGGTTGTTGATGGCACAAACAAACCCGTCCCCGCTTTTGCGTGGGGTTGTGAGGTTTTTTGTTTCATTTTTGCGAAATGTGCCAATGCTGGCTTGGGCGCTTGTTATGGTATTTGTTTTTGGCATTGGGCCGGTTATTGGCGTGTTTGCTCTTGTGTTTGCTACACTTGGGTTTCTTGCGCGGTCATATGCGGAGTCTATTAACGAGATTGCTAGTACCAAGCTAGAGGCTATAAAGTCTAGTGGCGCTGGCTATATGCAGGTGATATATCATGGGCTTGTGCCGGAGTTTATACCGGCCTGGATTAACTGGACGCTGTTTTCCTTTGAAATAAACATCCGAGCCTCTGCTGTGCTGGGCATGGTTGGGGCAGGTGGGCTGGGGCTGCTAATACAGGCAGACTTGGATCTGAGGCGGTTTAGGCGAGCTATGGCACTTATACTGGTATTGGTGGTGCTGGTGCTGGTGACGGAGTTTATGGTTAACATAATCAGGCGCATATTAGAAACAGCGCGTACGCCCAGGCACCCTGTGTTTGAGACTATATGCAGGGTGTGTGGTGTGGTTTTTGTTATAGCGCTTTTTTTTGTTTGTGGTTATTTATTGGACTTAGATTTTGCGGTGGTGGTTGCGCGGCTTGGTAACGCGGGGCATGTGCTTTCGCGGTTTATAGTTTTTGAGTTTGCGCTTGTACCGGTAGTTTTGAGGCAATTGTTGATTTCTGTTGCGCTTGCGGTTTGCGGGCTTGCTATAGGTTGTGTTATTGCTGTTGTGCTGGCGTTTCTTGCTGCCGATAATATTACATTATGTAGGCCCTTGAGCTGGGCGATTAAGGGTGCAGTTGGGCTTATACGGGCTGTGCCATCACTTGTGCTGATTTTGATGGTGGTGGCCAGTTTGGGATTTGGGTACACAACTGCTGTTGTTGGGCTTGTATTTTCGTCTTTTGGGTACTTGACTAGGGCTTTTATTGCTAGTATAGAGGAACAAGATTTTACTATCATCGAGGCCACACGGGCTACCGGCGCTGGGTGGCTGCAGGTGGTTGTACATGGGCTTTTGCCCGGAGTTATTGCCGCTTTTGTGGCATGGGTTGCTATCCGGCTTGAGGGTAATATTTCGGATTCTATTTCCCTTGGGATTGTGGGTGCCGGGGGTGCTGGGATGCTGATAGCCAGGGCCGCGCGGGATTTCGATTTTGCTATGCTTTCTACTGCCATTGTTGTGATTTTTGTGGTTATGTTTATTGTTGAAATGGTTGCGGCACGGGTTGTGCGAGGTTTGAGCTAAATTTTCATCTTGACTCGAACACCGTGTTGTACTTTATACTTGTCTTGAAAGGAGGTGCAAGTCCATTGAGCCAAATGCAAACCGTAAGGGCAGTATCTAAGAATCTTAGTATATCAAGCCGAATGCTCCGATACTATGAACAAGTCGGATTAATAGAGAGCCAGCGCATGGATGATTATGCCTATAGGGTATATGATGAAAATGCGATACAAAGGCTCCGCCAAATAATTATCTTACGGAAACTTCGTGTTCCTGTTAAACAAATCCGTGAGATTTTTAGCAATAGTGATGCCGTAAGCGTGATTGAAATATTCGAGCGTAACATTAGCGAATTAGACGGGCAAATTACAGCGTTATCAACTGTAAAATCAATTCTTAACCGTCTTGTTCACGAGTTGCATAAGAAAGCCAATATGCACTTACAGCTTGATTATTTAGGCGATAGTTCTGTATTTGCCATTGTGGACAGCATTTCCTTACCCAAAAACACCATACAGGAGGAAACATCAATGAACGATTTGAACATGGCAAGTGAAAGTCTTGACAAGTTAAAGGATAGCGATGTGCGAATAGTTTATGTGCCGCCAATGACCGTAGCCGCCGCTTACGTTTCGGGGGAATATGAATGGGGCGTAGGTCCAGAAGCTACCAGCAGAATAGAACAATTTGTGCAGGAAACTGACTTATTGAAAACTAAGCCAGATGCTAGGGGGATGGGTTTTGCTTTTTCCAGCGAAATGCCGCCAAAGGAATATGAAGCGTGGGTGTCTATACCCGATGACATGGAAGTGAACGCCCCATTAATAAAAAAGACCTTCGGTGGAGGTATGTTTGCCGCACATGTGTTGAGAGATTGGAATTTTAGAGACTGGGACTTGCTTGCCGACTGGGTAAAAGCAAGCGAAAGATATGAAGAAGCCGAAGGGATGCCGCATTTTGAAGAAGTCTTAAATTATTTTTATCTGATGCAAAACGGCGCGAAAATGGAAGATACACAGCTTGATTTATTGTTTCCAATTAAGGAGCGAAAGTGAGTCTGCTCTATTTCATGATGTGGCAGTTGTTTGTGTAAAAAAAGAAGCCCCAAGAGGCTTCTTTTTTTATGTGTGGTTTTCACGTATAGCGAACCAACTAGCTATAAAATCTCAAATTGTACGAGCTTGGGAGACGCTATCCCTTGGGATTGTGGGCGCTGGGGGCGTTGGGATGTTGATAACCAGGGCCGCCGCGGGGTTTGAGCCAATTCTAAATAGTGTACCAGGAAGCTTAGCTTGCCACATTTGTGCATATTTGCCGTTCTTGGCTACTAACTCATCATGTGTCCCTTCTTCAATAAGGCAACCTTTGTCCATTACAATAATCCTATCTGCTATACGTGCGGACCCTAGCCTGTGGGTGACAAGCACTGCAGTTTTGCCTTTTGGGCTTTTTCATATCTTGTCATTTCCATCACCTGGACATATGGTGACTGATTTTCGATTGCTTGTCAAAATTTATTTTCCGAGGATGTCTATTATATATTATACATATAATTTCAATAATTTTTGCGAAGTATAGAACAAAAATAATCTTTGGTTGAAAACGCAAAGTTCGTGAAATTATATATACAACATCATCCACCATGTGACAGAGGTTATTTTTTTGTTGTACATTTAGGGGTGTCGAGTTCTATACAGTAACATATAATTGAAGCTCCTAAAGGTTTTTTGGATTGAAGACAAACAGGTTTCACGAAATAATTCTCTCGTTAACACAAATATAACATGAGACATCACTGAGAATGGCATGAAACATCAAAGTGTATTTTTGTGCAGTAAACTGAGCATCGTGATACTACTAATTTCAAAAAAATGTTATTTTACCCAAGTTGAAAAATCGTTGAAACACCAGTATTTTCATCATAGACAACTTTAAGAACATTCATAAGATTATTGTGCTATGTCATATTTAACAATACAATGCCATATTGCGACATCACATGTTGACATTATGCATACTCCATGATACATTATATACCAACATGTTGAGTGCGCACACGATGAATATGAAGTAGCCATGTGGGAGTACGTGTGTCAAATAAGAGACTATGAATGCAATCGAACGAATTGCATTTTGGTTTTTTATTATGTATGGAAAGTATAAGAAGGTGAAAAATGACCCCTAATTATAGGATGATGTTATTGGGGATATCTATGATTTTATTTTCAATAGCTGTAATTATTAAGTCTGTACATTTTAATATTCCAGTATGGATACTTAATATTGGGCAATTAATGCCATATGTTGGGATTATCCTGTGTTCAATAGGGTTTTTTTTCGCGAGTGAAAAGTAGAGCTACAAAAGGAGACTTTAAAATGAAAAAAATGAAAGCAGTTTTATTGACACTAATAATGATTGTTGTAAGCATTAATATGAGCGTGTACGCAACTACAGTTGATACTAATGAAGTTGATGAGTTTCTACTTTCATTAGGAATGCAGAGAGTAGTTGTAGATAATATGTCTGAATTGCACAAATTCGAGATATTTAACGCACTTAGGGCTGATGACATAGATGAGTTGCGCTTTGAATCGTTCAGCCTAGAAGCATACATTGTTCCTGAAGACGGAGATGGGCGATTAGTGTCTGAGTTAATAGTTAGCGCTGAGGATATGTTTGTTCCTTTCAATACTATACCTAGTTCTGATTTACAATTAACAGTTTCTGTTTTTAGGGGTATAACGTCAAGATATGGTGAAACGTTCTTCGTATTTCCGGGATTCCAATGGTTTAGAACAGGTTCAATAAGAAACGGTGGATTTGCTGTAGCTATGTTTCCTGGGTGGGTAGTTGCTCCAAGTCATTTCCCAACATTTAGAATAATGGCAACATGTATATGGCATGGTTACAATGGCTCTGCTTGGTTAGATCCCTCTACTGCTTCACATGCTGGATACGGATGGAATAGATTTCCGATGCCAATATTTTTAGAATCAATGGTGTTTGAAGGGATTTCATCTATGCAGGTGTTAAGAACAGACCCAAATGCTGTTAGAGGAATTAGTATGCACTATGTAAGAGATACCCTTAATCCATTTACTGCATCGTTTGGCTTTTCAATAGGGCCAGCGAGCATTACTGTAACTGGGAACTCATCAAGGTTAAGCCATATGGCAAGAAATTTAGGTTTCAGTTATTAGAATTAATATTTTGTATAGCAGAAACCTATGAGTTAGTTCATAGACCATAAAGACAAGTCTTGAAACCGATCAGTAAATAAGCCCCTTACGGTTAACTCCCTGTAAGGGGCTTGTTTATGTCCTAATAGTATATCACTATCATAATATAAATTATGTTATACATAAAGATATAAAATCCATACAACATATGTGGGAAATGAATCCAACTGTTTTCCTGGCGAAACCTAAAACCCTGTCTTAGAGAAAATACTCCCTGTCTGCCATTTTAAGAAGCCCCTAGAGGCTTCTTTCGCTTTATATACGGTTGCTATATAACGAGTTAATCAACAATAAAATCTCATATCGTCAATGAACGCTGTTTAATATTAATATAAATAGCATTTGCAATATACACACCAACTACTGCCAGCCCCACCCAAGCCACAATGCTTGCATACACAAGAATTGTACGGGCTTGGGAGACTCTAAAAAATATCCCAGAAGCAATAATTGCAATAATGCCTACATCTGTCATAAATTTGCCGACCCGTATCCCTGTATCTGAAAGTCTTAGCAGTTTGAGCTGCGGTAAAAAAACAATCATCATACCAAGGATTATAGCCACGCCGGCTAGTGGGAATAATGCATTTTCGTGACTTCTTCTTAGCATGTTTAGGCCTACAAATACCATCCCAATTATCCCTGTTGCCATGGGGGACTTGAGTATGCAGCCAACAAAACTACTGGTTGTACCTGCAGTTTTTGTATCGGGTTGGACTATGCTTGTGTTTGCGGTAGTAGTAGGGGTGGGGTTGGTAGCTGATTGCGTGATTATGCGGGTTGTGACTTCGCCATTTTTAAGCAAATAGTCTGTTGTTACGCCGAATATCTCGCTAAGCTGTACTATGTTGTCTACATCTGGGAGGCTCTCGCAAAGCTCCCACTTTGATATTGCTTGCCTTGTTACCAGTATTTTTGCAGCTAACTGCTCTTGCGACATACCCCGTTGCTTCCTTAGTATTTGAATCTTTTCGCCTAATGTCATATGGCATCCCTTCCTTATGTTTATTTGCTATTAGTATAATGTTACTGTTAAGAACGGGCCAGCAATTATTTATGGAATCCCCGCAACCTGTGGTTGTATTGGCTTGCATAGACACAGTGAAAAATGCTTGCATAGCATTTTTAATGGGTTTATCCTGTAGATACAAGTCAAATATGTGACATAAGAGAGAGGTTGATTACATGAATCAGAGCCAAATATTAGAGTTGGAAAGCGTAATATGTAAAGACTACGGCAATATTGCTGGCATGATTGTACAAAAGCATGTGAAAGTGCTTTATGAAAATTATTTTAACGGTTGCACAAGCACCACCCCCATCCATGTGTTTTCTATAACAAAAAGCATAATTTCTATACTTGTGGGTATCGCCATCGACAAGGGTTACATCAGAAGTGTTGAGCAAAAGGTTTTGGAATTTTTCCCGGATTACATTACCAAACGAGGCGAAAAAACAATCCAGACAGTTACAATAAAAAATATGTTGACAATGACGGCCCCATACAAATACAAGTCAGCACCATATACAAAATATTTTACAAGCGATGACTGGGTAAAATCTGCACTTGACTTACTGGGCGGCAAACAGCCGGTAGGGGAGTTTAGATACACACCTCTTATAGGGCCAGATATCTTGTCTGGTATTCTTGTAAATGCAACAGGGCAATCTGTGCTTGATTTTGCGACTGCACAC
>WQVY01000064.1 GCA_009785605.1 Defluviitaleaceae bacterium
CGCATGGTTTTCGTGTATATTTTTTTCAAATAACTTTGCATATCATCTTGGGACAGAAATATATTTTGTTCGAGTGGCGTATTGTAATCAGGGGTAACACCAAAAATTTCTACAAAATGGTCTTTTTGCCCGCGAATATAAGTGTCCCTAAACCAATTATCAATGAAAAATAAAACGTGATAAACCTGATGATAAACCAAAGTATCATCAATGCTGCTACTCCATATATTCTGCGGTATATTATGAATCAATTTTTGAAGCATAACCATACAGGATTCAAATTGATTTTGCAGTGATATTTTAATTGGATTGCTCAACATAAGCTATTTATCTCCTTCTCGTTCAAAAAGCAAATTTTGCGCGCGTACCACACTCGTGGTGGTATTAAAGTGCGCCCTTTTATTTATCGTCGTAATGCCCTTTACACGAAATTATTAACAAATCTTTTTCGTTTTGCAGACAATATACAAGTCTATCTCCTTAATTTATTTGCCTAGAGAATCTCACAGGATTTTTATAATGCTTTAATTTTTCGGGTTTGCCCTTGCCGTCTAACATCCCATACTTTTGGATATCGCTGATAAGGTCATAAATTTTCTTGGCAGTTGAACGGTCTGATTTTAACCAGTTTTTCAATTCTTTGTTTGCAATTTCAGTAAAATATACATACATAATTACTCTCCATCCACCAAAGCCTTTAATTCATCCATTGTATATTTCACTACTTCGCCTCGTTCAGCCTGTGTAATGGATTCATCAAGTTTTGCCAAATATTCAGCATTTGCGTGTTGTCTGGTCGTTAATTCGAACGGCACTTTTTTTTCTCGTACCAATGCTCTAAGGCTGGAATTGATATAGGTAGTCATGTTTAAGCCAATTTCGTTTAACATATCTTCGGCTTGTTGCTTTACATTTTCATCAATTCTTACGGTTATTGCTTTTGACATAAGACCACTCCTTTACAGTAAATTGTATTGCAAAGCGATAATATTAGCAATACATAGTTTTATTGCAAGTGTTATTTCCACCCTTCACAACACACCCCAAGGATGCGTACTGTGGTGGAAATAACGCTACAAATGTTTACAACGCCAAGTTAGGTTTATAAGCAATGCCATCTATCTGGCATAAGCATTCTTTACTAAGAAATTGCGTAACAACTGTCATTCTAGCAGGTGCACCATTTTTGAAATATTCTTTAAATACATCTGCACCTTTTCTAAAATCCTCTGTGTCTTTGATATAAAAGTTAAGCTGAACAATATCATCAAGCGTTGCATTCACTGTAGAAAGGGTCTGCTTTATACTTTCAAACGTGGCTTTAACTTGATGAGTAATGTCATTTACATCTTGACCGCCACCGTGATGTGCTAAAAAAATGAAATCGCCAGCAACAGCACAAGATGAACAAGTATTATCTCCGTAATGAGTCGGTATTTTCTTAATTATTTATTTTCCTCCGCTTCGCCTGTATAAATTTTTCGCATGTACCACTGTTTTATAGTACATACATAAGTGCGCCCTTTGCGAAACACATCCTATTTCGCTAAAGCATCTCTTTAAGCACATCCAAACAGGCCATTACCTCGGCTTTTATGCCGTGTGGGTCTGTTGCTTTAAGCGCACCTTCTACACTTATCTTGCCATTATACTCCAATTTCTTAACCATCTGCACAAAGTCTGCATATATGGCTATGTCATCTTGTGGTGAGGGTACCATGCGGCCTATGGGGTAGGCTGTGTGCAAGTGCAGTAGTGCTTGTGGGTTTTTGTAAACATCATCGTAGCTTTGGCTATCTTTGGCTACGTGATAACTGTCAACCATTGTAGCTACGTGGGTCAGCCCCTTTGTTAGGTCTACAGCCTCGCCGTAGGAGTTGATTATGTTAGTCTCGGTGTGGTTTAGTGGCTCTACCGATATTGCTATCCCGGTTTTTCTTGCGTGGTGGTCCATGGCTTCTACCACTTCGCGCAGGTTATCCCATATTGCCTCGCGCGTTTGGCCATCGGGTATTTTTCTGGCACCGCCGTTACCAAATACCAAGGTCTCTACCCCTAAGCTGGCTGCTAGGGGTAGCATTTTTTCTAAGTATGCATTTACGCTGCTCATATCCCTTTGCGGGCCCACAATATTTATCGAACCTGGGAAGAAAAGATTACATGCCTTGCATGGGATTGCTTGCAGGGCTTGTTTTAATTTTGCCACTTCGCTTGGCGGCATTTCGCTTAATGCGGACAGCGGCAGCTCTACATAATCGTACCCCGCATCAACTATTGCATCATATGTTGCTTGTGCCAAGGCGTCGCCTTGAATGAATTTCGTACTTAAACAATAACCATATTGCATGTGTTGCCTCCTTTTCTAAACCATAATACGGATTTTTCATGCCCAACGTATAAACCTGCCATTTGATAAGTATAAATATACCAAACATTATACACTATGTGGAGGGAAACCATGAAAAAAAGAACATGGGCTATACTTGCAGCTTTGCTAATGGCATTTACATTGCTCACAGGCTGTAGCACAGGAGATGGTTTAAGAGGCCCGGCAAATGCCGGGGAGGTAAGCGCTTTCGAGCGTACAAAGCGGATGTTATTTGAGTTACAGTCTTTCCGGGCTATAGCCACGGTAGAGTACCGGTCAAACAAGGGTTCTAATGTTTATGAGACTATCCAGCACGCACGTATAACCGGCGAATACCGCATAGAAGTAACAGCACCAGAGGCTGTTTCTGGCAGTATTACAGTTAGCGACGGGCGGCAAATCCACCAGTTTAATAACCGTGTAAACGGGCGCGTAAGCCTGATGCTGCAAGAAACTCCAGAGCGCAGTGAGATATTTCTAACAAGCTTTATCCGCAATTACAAACAAAGCGAAGAAGTTAGTGTAAGCGTTGCAGATATGGACGAAGGAGTACGCACGGTGCTGGAGGCAACTATCCCAGGTAGCCACCCATATCTGACGATGGCGCGGCTATGGGTAGACAACGAGACTATGACTCCTGTAAAATTAGTTATATTTGATGCAGATGGGTCCGAAAGGGTGATTGTGACCTATCATATTTTCGAATATAATGTTATACTAGATGACGGGATATTTACGATATAGTCTTCAACTTCATATACATAGGGGATACATATGGAATACAAAAGAGTCTGGGCGGAAATAAGCCTGGGGAATTTGGCGCATAATTATGCTGTAATTCGTGGGCGCATACCGGCGAATACGGCCTTGATGGGCATTGTAAAAGCCGATGCATACGGGCATGGTGCCGTAGAAGTGGCTAAAACCATGCTTAAGTGCGGGGTTGACGCTTTGGGTGTGGCCATATGCGAGGAAGGCGTCCAACTGCGGGAAGCAGGTATACAAGCACCCATACTAGTAATGGGCTTTACACCCACGCCGTTGTTGGCTGACGTAGTAAAACATAATCTAGTCCAGACTATTTTCACAAAAGAAGGCGCTAAAGCCTTGGGCGAAGTAGCCGCCCGTCACAACAAGCGGGCGACTGTACATATAGAAATTGACACAGGCATGAGCCGGTTGGGTTTTTTGCCCAACAACGAGGGAGTGCAAGCTATTTGCGAAATAGCTCACAACCCTAACCTTTTTATACAAGGTGTTTATACCCACTTTGCCACCAGCGACCAACTCGACCATGGTTTCATGTTTGAGCAGGAAGCGCGGTATAACTGGGTAATTAGCGAACTTAAACGCAATGGCTTGCATATAATACAGCGGCATATGGCCAACTCTGGCGCTGTTACCCAAACTGTGCGGCAATGCAAAACAACAGTGCCGCTTGTAGGCAACAGTGTTTTTACAGATGTAGCCCGTGTAGGTATTATGCTGTATGGCCTACCCCCTTCTGCAGAGATGGCTGGCGCATGCGCACCCCTTGGGCTTAAGCCCGTAATGCGCCTTATGGCCCAGGTAAGCATGGTAAAACGCCTAGAGGCAGGCGTTGGCATAAGCTATGGGCATATATATAAAACCACCCGCGAAAGTACAATAGCGGTATTGCCTATAGGCTATGCCGACGGTTACCCGCGCCGTCTTTCCCATGGTGGGCGTGTGTTAATACATGGGCAGTTTGCGCCCCTGGCTGGTGCAATATGTATGGACCAGTGCATGGCCGATATAACCGGTATCCCCAATGTTGCCCCAGGGGATGCAGTAGTGCTTTTAGGCAACAAAGAAGAAGGCCTGTGCGCAGACGCTTTGGCCAATATTGTAGGGACCATTAGTTACGAGATTGTGTGTGGGATAGGTAAGCGCGTACCCAGGGTTTATTTAGGGCCCTAAAACTACATATTTTATAGGAAGCCTTTTGCAAAAATGATTTATTGACTGTTGTATAGAACCGCATAAGCAAGGCAACAATGAAGTCACAGGAATATTTTAGAAGTTTAGGAGTGACGCAAATGCTACAAGTAAGACGAGGCGATATTTTTTATGCGGACTTAAGCCCTGTAATAGGGTCGGAGCAGGGCGGCATTCGCCCAGTTTTAATCATCCAAAACGATATAGGCAATAAATACAGCCCAACGGTTATATGCGCGGCCATAACTTCGCAAATAAACAAAGCAAAGTTGCCCACTCATATAGAGATTGATTCTGCACAGTCTACACTGGTAAAAGATTCTGTCATCTTACTAGAGCAGATACGCACAATAGACAAAAAGCGGCTAAGAGAAAAAATTTGCTGGCTGGACGAAGCGCTTATGCGCAAGGCAGACAGGGCTTTGATGGTAAGCTTGGGGTTGATACATAACAGTTAGCCCCATAAGGTATCATGCAAGAGGAGTAACCACGCACATGCAAATCTTATTAACAGTGGCCTATGACGGTACTGCCTATGCAGGTTGGCAGCGCCAGCAAAATGCCATAGCCGTACAACAACGGTTGGAGGAAGCACTTTCTACTTTGCTTAGCCGGCCTATAACCATAAATGCTGCCAGCCGCACCGATGCCGGGGTACACGCCCTAGGCCAAAGGGCGGCTTTTTTTGCCGATGATTTACGTGTCTCTCTTAAAAAACTACCGCAGGTGATTAACGGGTTATTGCCGCCAGATATTTCTGTGACGGCGGCGCAGGCTGTTTGTGACAATTTTAACCCCCGTTTCGATGCCGAGTATAAGATATATACTTACAATACATATTGTGCAGCAACCCCTAACCCTCTTTTGCGCCGCTACAGCGCTTATGTACCGCAGATGCTGGACATCCAAGCCATGAAAAAAGCCGCCGGTATGTTTGCCGGGCGGCACGATTTTGCGGCTTTTATGGCCACAGGCAGTAGCGCAAAAACAACGGTGCGGGAAATTTTTTCTTGTGATGTACGTGAGACACAACCCGGGCTTATTGCCCTTACCATTACCGGCAATGGCTTTTTGTATAATATGGTGCGTATCATTGCCGGTACGGTACTGTATGTGGGGTTGGGGAAGATTTTGCCCCAGGATATACCAATGATTATATCATCATGTGACCGCACCAAAGCTGGAAAGACTATGCCACCAGAAGGGCTTACATTGGTTGAGGTAGGGTATAAGCAAGACAAACTGCTATGCAACGGTTAATTATTTTGCTAATGAAAAACTAAGTTTCCGCTCATCTTCATTTACCTGGGCCACGCGTATACTTATGTTTGCGCCCATTATTAGTTTCTCGCGCATACGCCGGTTTACATATATGTTTTTATCTTTATCATGAGTGAAGTCTTGGTGCTTTAGATACTGGCTTGTGAGTAGCCCTTCTATTGTGTTGGCAAGCATCACATACACACCCCAGGGGGTTATACCAGAAATTGTTCCTTCAAAAATTTTGCCCTCTTGGTGCCGCATAAATTGAACCTTCTTTAATTGTGCAACTTCTCTTTCCAGGGTTTCTGCTTCACGCTCCGCACGGGAGCACTGGGCAGATATCGCTGCCAAGTCTGCTTCGTATTCGTATGGCGTAGTGGCGGCTATTGTCTTTGTACAAGCTTGCTTTATGATGCGGTGCACTTGCAAGTCCGCATACCGGCGTATTGGTGATGTAAAGTGGCAATATGCCTCACTCGCCAAACCAAAATGCCTAGGACTTGCAGGGGTATAAATAGCATGTGGCAAGCTGGTTAACACTGCCATAGCCAGCATATGATAGGCCGGGCTCGACTCTGCACTTTTTAGCAAGCGCTGGATTGCTTTTGGCTTGGCAGAGGTTGTGGGCATTGCAAAACCCATAGACTTTGTAGTCGCTGTTAACATTGCCAGCTTTTCTGGGGTAGGGGCATCGTGTGCGCGGTATATTTGGGGGATGTTATGGTTTTGACAGTGGGTTGCTACGGTCTCGTTTGCGAGCATCATAAATTCTTCTATTATGCCTGTGGCATGGCTGCGCTGGTATGGCTCTATTGAAATAGGATGCCCAGCTTCATCTACCCGTATCTTGGCTTCGGGGAGGTTAAAATCCAGAGCGCCACGTTTGTGGCGTTTTTGGTAAAGGATTTCACGCAGGCGGTTCATGTTTGTAAATAGCTCATGGTCAGCGCAACTCGTATTTTCTGTTTTGTCTAATACTTCTTGCACCTCGTGGTAAGTCCATCGTCTTTTGCTATTTATTACAGACGTAGCAATGTCATATGCAATCACATGACCTTCTGCGTCCACGGTCATCATGCAGCTTAATGTTAGCCTGTCTACACCAGCAAAAAGCGAGCATATACCGCTGGATATACGGTGTGGCAGCATGGGTATGACCCTGTCTGCCAAGTAAACACTGGTCCCGCGGTTAAATGCCTCTATATCAAGAGGCGTGCAGGGCTTTACGTAATGAGATACATCTGCGATGTGTACGCCCAACTGGTAGTTGCCGTTTGGGGTTAGGGTCAGGGATATGGCATCGTCTATGTCCTTTGTGTCTTCGCCATCTATGGTGATTATGTGCTGGTTGCGTAAATCCAGGCGGCCATTTATGTCGCCTTCGCTTACATGGTCTTCAAAGCCAGCAGCTTGATTGAGTGAGTCTTCAGTGAAGTGGTTGGGGATACCCGCCTGGTATACCAGCGTTAGCACATCCATACCCGGGTCGTGTATATGACCTATAACTTCCACGATAGAGCACGGTCGCGTAGCGCTAATGCTATTGTAATCATCGTTCCTAGAGGCTTTGGGCTTTGGGGCCAAAAAAATAACCCTATGCCCATCCGCCAACCCAAAACGGTTACATGTCTTGGGCGACACAGTGTACACATAGGGTATCTTGCCCTCTATTGGGCGGACAAAGCCCTCCCGGCCTACAGTATAATATGTGCCTATATGGGGCTTGCGTTGGGTTATTTCTATGACTTGAGCACTCTGGCGCTGTGTTGTTTCTTGTACCGGCTCTGCTTTGCGTATCATACGGCACAAAACTTCATCGCCATGAATCGCGCCGCCGGTCATGGAAGGCGGGATAAATATATCTTCTGCAGTTGTATCTTCTTGTATCACAAACCCAAAGCCCCGCTCGTTACCAACAAATTTGCCCTTTATGGTAATTGGCACGGGCTTGGTTTTAATTGTTGAGTACAGCTTCCTATCTTTTCTTTTGTTTTTTGGCATGATGCTATCTTTCCCCTTACCTTGCGATTTTACTCGTTTTGATACCGGTCAATATTATATACTAAGTGACGGATTGAGTATAATCGTGTACACTTATCACGAAAACTGCAAGGCAGTTTGCAACAAATTAGGAGTTGTATTCGACTTCAAAAATATTAAGGAGCTGGACAAATGCTTTATGTAATCGTGACGGCAGCAATCGCCGCTGTACTGTGGAACATAATAACTTTTTGGCTATACGCCTTAGACAAAAAAAGAGCCAAAAACAACCAGTGGCGCATCAAAGAAAGCACCCTGATACTTGTCGCATTTTTGATGGGCGGCCTTGGGGCTATGGTAGGCATGAAAGTGCTGCGCCACAAGACCCAGCACATGCAGTTTAAAGTGCTGGTACCCATTGCAGTTGTACTTAACATTGCTGTAATTGTGGCCGTGCTGTTTTTTACAGGGGTTATTGGAGGATAAGTAACAAAAAGGCCCCTACGCAGTGTAGGGGCCTTTTTGTCCTTTAATTGTATTAACAACTAGTTATGTCTTGGGGCCTCGTCGTTGCCTTCGTTACAGCAGGTGGTTTCTTCGTTGCAGCAACAATTTTCGTCATCACAGCAGTCTGCTTTTTCTAGGGACTCGCTGATACTACAGGCCAAATCTTCTAACGTGCATGCTACTTTTTCTAGTGCGGTTTGGCTTACTTTTTTAATTTTTGGCTCTACACCTTTGTAGAAGACATGTACCTTGTCGCCTACTTCTTTGGCAAGTTTGCTGCAGTCTTGGGCAAAGCGCTGTAGTTTTTCTTCTACGTTTTCGCGGGTTTCTTTACTCATAAACCCTTGATTCTTGCCCAGGGAGTCTAGTAGCATTGCCGCATCGGCGGCTGTGATTTTACCGGCCTCTAGTAGATCCAGTACGCGCATTTTTTCGTTGTTCATTGTTTTTCCTCCATCCATTTCTATGTTTATATTTTATATTATTGCTTATAAGTACGGGATAGTATTCAGAAAGTCTATTACATTATACCATTTTATTGCCGTTTCACAATATATGGTACTATACTATTGAAGCATTAGTCCAGTTTTGCGAACAAAATTGCCATGACCTAGAGGTGTATATGTCCTTACAATTTATTCTTGGCCCGCCGGGCACAGGCAAAACATTTTTTTGCCTCAACGAGATAGAAGCCGCATTGTCTGGGGACAGACCGCTGTACTATCTTGTGCCAGAGCAGTTCTCCTTACAGTCAGAAAAATTGCTTTTACAAAACCGTACCGCTACAACCAGGGTGCAGGTGCTTAGCTTTAACCGCCTGGCGTATAGGTTGTTTGCGGCTTTGGGCGGCCCACCGGGGCAGACACTTGATGACTTGGGCAAGCATATGCTGCTGCGCAAAGTGTTGCTTGAGTTGGCAGACGAGCTGGTATTTTATAAGCGGTCTGTGGACAAGCATGGCTTTGTACACTCCTTGGCCGCTACTATTACAGAGCTTAACCATTACTGCATAAGCTCCGAAGACCTGCGCCTAAGAAGCGAGCAAATGGGCCCGACTCTTGGCGCAAAGCTGCAAGACCTGGCACTAATTGTTGCAAGGTACCGTGCCGCCATTAGCGGCAAATACCTACCTGCGGACGATATGCTTGACCTGCTTGTACAACAATTGGCTGGTATAGACGGTGATATTAGGCCCCTGGCCGGGGCCATGATTTGGGCAGACGGTTTTTCCGGTTTCACACCTCAGGAGCGGCAGGTGCTTTTGCATCTCATGAAAAACGGGGTAGATATTAAAATCACACTAACCACGCGTGAGCGGCCTTTAACTGCAACTCAAGACCCACTTTTCACCACCCCGCGAGAAACTGTAAAAAAACTTACAGCTCTTGCGACCCGCGCCAATATAGCTGTTGCCCCGCCTATATATTTGAAACAAAACCACCGCCATGCTCATGACTCGGGCCTGGCTTTTTTTGCGCAAAACTTTACTATGCGTGTACATAGCGGGGCTGCAGCCACCGCATACAACGACATAGAAATCTTGTCTGCACCGGAGAGGTACAATGCAGTATACGCCGCCGCACACAAGATATTGACTTGGGTAAACGCCGGCCACCGCTTCCGGGACATAGCTATCGTATGCGGCAACCGGGGGCATTATGAAAAAACACTCACGACTGCTTTCGAGCGCCTGGGCATACCACTGTTTGTGGATACAGAGGTAGATATACTTTCCCACCCGTTAACAGAGCTTATCCGTGCTGCACTTAGCATTTTGGTGCATAACTGGAATTACGAAGCTGTTTTCCGTTTTCTTAAGACCGGCCTCACCGGCTTGGACATGGACACTATAGACATACTAGAAAACTTCGCGCTGGCACACGGCATCAGCGGGTATAAGTGGCAGTACCCCTTTATTAGCAGCGGAGCCGCCTCGCCAGCCGAGATGGGGCGGGTGTATCTACAAGACGCTTTAAGCGTCTTTGGGAGTGCGGGGTCCAAAGACACAATCAAGGGTTTTTGTCACAAAGTATTTAAGATGCTGTACGACCTTCAAGTGCCCCAAACCCTAGAGCACCTGTTTGACCAACGCATGGCCTCAAACGACCCGGCAACAGCCCGCATGCACAAGCAAGTTTGGCCAAAGATATGCGAAGTATTTGACAAGCTGGTAGAAATCTTGGGCGATGAAAAAGTAAACCTGGATACCTTCGCATCGATATTGGATGCAGGACTTAACCAAGTAGGCCTTGGGCGCATCCCCCCAACAGTGGACCAGGTAATACTGGGCGACATGGGCCGCTCCCGCTACCCGCAGATAAAGGCCATGTTGGTACTGGGCGCAAACGAAGGGTCTTTCCCTCCTATAGCTACAAGCCCCGGCTTGTTTTCGGAAGACGAGCGCCGCCACTTGCAAAACACAGATATAGAGCTGGCACCAGACAACTTGGCCCGTATAAACGACCAATATTATGCCCTATATTGCACATTAAGCCAGCCAAGCAGCCAGCTAACCTTTATATATGCGCAAGGGGAGCCAAGCGGTGCGGTGCTTAGGCCATCCCATGTACTGCGGCGTGTACAAGCACTATTGGGCCAGCACACAGCCAAAGCACCGCTGCTTAGGGAGTATGACCCTATCCCTGTTGCGGACGCGCTACCCCCTATACTTGCATCTGCAAGCGATATTTATGGGCAAACATTTATAACCGCCGCATCCCGGTTGGAAGCCTTTGCCCGGTGCCCATTTGCGTATTTTATGAACTATTTACTGCTTGCAAGGCCCCGCCAGCGCCATCAAGTACTGCCTACGGACCTGGGCAGCCTATATCACGATGTGCTGGCGCGGTTTACCAATAGCGTAGCCGCCGGCGAAATAGATGCAAACAATCTTGACCGCAACATGATAAATGGCATAGCCGGTCAACTAATTGCAGAACTTACCCCAGAAGGGTTAGCCTTTCACGCATCTGCCCGCAACCACCATATACTAAGCAAAGCCGAAAGCATATGTGCCGCGTCTATATGGGCGCTGTGCGAGCATATAAAGCGTGGGCAGTTTATACCCATAGGGGCAGAGCTGGGCTTTGGCTTGGGGGAAGGCATGGCCGAATCTCGATTAGGCCCGGCCGAATCTCGATTAGGCCCGGCCGAATCGCAATTAGGCCTGGCCAAATCACAATTTGGCCTAACCAAAGGTCTAATGCTAGAAAATGGCCGCAACCTTATCCTCACCGGCCGAATAGACCGGGTAGACCTGCTAAAAGGCAATAACCAAGAACAGTATGTAAGAATCATAGATTATAAATCTGGTGCTGCGCGTTTTGACATAGCTGAAGTTGAGCAAGGCACCCAGCTACAACTCATGCTTTACATGGACGCACTAATAAAAAACCCTAACGCTTTAGCCAAATATCCAGCCGCCATAGAAGGCCAGCTACCCTTTTCAGCCGCAATGCCAACCCACCCCGCAGGCATTTTTTACTTCCCTATAAATGACCCAATAATAGACACAGACAGCGACCTAACCGCCACTGCATTGGACGAAGCCCTGCTTAAGCGCTTCCGCTTATCTGGTGTAGCACTCGCAAGCGATACAATCCTAAGCGGCATGGATAAAGGGCTGGCCCCTGGCTTAGATTCATCTATAATCCCTGTAAAGATGAACAAAGACGGCCGCCTAGCCAAGACCAGCAAGCCTACTATGCTGGAACCGGAAGCCTTTGCGCAACTAGCCCAAACGGCAGAAGATAAAGTAAAAGAACTAGCAATGCGCATGACCAACGGGGATATAGCGGCCAAACCATGCAACAGTGGCATAAACTCCCCATGCCGGTATTGTAACTATGATACGATATGCGGCAGGAGTTAGGGCTTGTTGCTGTTGTGTCAAAACTAGAGCTTGTATCGAGATACAATTGTAGATTCGCATTAACGTCGTTATTTCTGACTTAAACGTTTACAAAAAATTTGTCTATAAAATTGGTCGGAGTCATGGCGGGAACAGGTGAGTTTATAAAATCAGCTATGTTCTGTGTGATGATATAATCGGCTTTTATCCTTTTTGCCGCAAAGCATACTACAGCATCTTCAAGGGTAAATCTATTATCAGGAATGATACCTATAAGTGAGCGCAAAACTCGTTTTTGTTTATCGCAAATTCTAACCGGTCTCTCATCTTGCCGTCATGCCACATTGCGTGTAGTTTTTCTGCTTCTTTTCTAAAGCCTAATTTTGCTATAACCCTGCTGTTGGATTATTTTCTGCAAAACAAGCCGTCACCACTCTAATGCAGTCGTTTTGGTAAAATGCAAACTCTAAAACCCTTCTTGCGGCCTCCGTAACATAGCCTTTGTTTTGGTGTTCTGGCATAATAAACCAACCCATAGGGTCGGCAATTCTTCCAATTGGCGTTTCGTCGGCTATATGGTATCCAATGCCACCAATTAGCTTGTCTGTTTCTTTTAATGCAATACAAAAGCGATACCCCTGACCACTTGCGTTATATTCAATTGCATTTTTTAAACTCACTTGAGATTCTGCTATCGAGCCTGTGACAAACCCAAATGGAATAAAATAATACATATTAACTCTATCAGACATCGCTTTATGATACTCCGTTATATCTGTATCCCGATAATACCGCATTATGAGTCGGTTACTTTCTAATATAATCATTCCAACCTCCTACCAAGTGTGGACGGGTAACCATGTCATACTCCACTAATTTAATAACCCAATGCCTTTCAACACCTCGCGTGTTGTGATGATTTCAAAAATTCTGTGCGGTTAAGCAAAATATCAAGTATAATCGTGCGATATGAGCAATTTGACGACAATGTTAATGCAATTTCAAGATACATAAGACGTTGACTTTTCGGGCTTTTCTTCATCCAAGACATAAACAATGGTTGGTTGATTATTATTGCCTGATGGTGCAAGTCTACCAGTTTCGATTATTTCATTCTTCGATAGGAATCATCCAATCATGCAGATTGTGAGCACCTACTCTGAAAGTGCCCTTTAAGCTTATTGATAAAATACCCGCTAATTTAAATCTCGTGGGCTATGCTCAATACGGATCGAATGAATCTCGCCGGTTTCTGTAACAAATGAGAACCGTACATCCTGCCATATTCGCCCGAAGGTTATGCTATGAAATGTAGCAGAGTCTCCGGCATCAGACGGGCCTCCAAATATTGCCAAAATTTCTTCTTCTGTTGAATTTTCTGTTATGCCGCCGGGTAATTCTATTGGTAGTACGGCAGCATGGTGAGAAAACTCAATCACAGTAACAAAAGAGTGCGAAATTGGCTGGGCGCTATTATCATAATTGTGGACAGTAGTACGCATAACCTGATTACCCTTGCGCAAACTTACACCAACACGGCTACTTTGGGCATTTACCATTTCGCTTGGGTCACTTTCTAGTATCCAACCATTTGCAATAAACGCAGCCACTGGGGCAGGCAGCCTATACAAATCACCGTCAAACCTTACAACAAAATCGCGCCAATCGTCGCCTAACGTAGTTGGAGCAACATATGAAAGCACAGCATCAGGCATATCACCTTCAAAAGCAGGAAGCGCTTCGCGGGCAAACACATTCTCCATCCGCAAGCTAAAGACAATGTCCGTCTCAATGTCAATAGCTATTGTTACGGTTGCGTATGCCCCAACCGAATAGACAAGATTCCTTGTCATAGCGGTATTAGAATATGGCCTACGCTCGCTGGGTTCGCCGTATGCTGCCAATACCTCGTCGTAAGTGGAGCCTATGGTTATCCCACCTGGGAGGATAAGTGCTGTCCCGCCTCTATCAAAATCAAAGCGGTCAATAGAAATAGTCCCAACATTACTTTCATGGGAGTAAACAACATCCGAAGATGTGTTTACAGTTGTAAGCCAGAATATGCCGTCTTCGTTTCTCATACGTTTGGAAGCACCGCGCTGATTGGGGCGTAAGCTTACACTCCGCGGGTCATCCCACTCCCAACCATAAGCCGCCAACTCTTCAAAAGAAAATGGCAAAGTAAACAATGCGCCATCTAGGCTAAACATAAAGCTGAATAGGTCATCACTAAGCCCAGTTGGGGCTACGTGTTGCTGCAGCGGAGCATCCGCTTCATTGTTATCAGGTTCTATATCCGTATCATGGTCAGGCTCAGGTTCGGGGGTTGGCTCAGGGCTCGGCTCGGGCGTGGGGGCTATTGTTGGTATGGGTTCTTCTGCTACAGGGGTTTCGGTTGTTGCACAGGCTGCAAGAAAGCCTACACACAGCATGATGATAATTACATAGAACAGCTTTTTCAAATTATACACCTCTCGTGCAAGACATTCGCATGCCTTGCTGTTATGTTTTAGAAGCTGTATTCAACCCCGCCAACGGCGCCTTTTCGGTCAGATTTCCGCCACTTTTCGTTGGCCCCTCCTTGCTTGCCTTAATGGCAAGCCGCGTCTGAGCCGCCTCAATTGGCAAAAACCTGTCGCGTAAAGTCACCATTGTCGGAGTTGAATACAGCTTCTTATTTTACCGCGCGCGTATTTAAACATACTACCATATGTATTGTCCACTCCAACCCTCTTTATTTGTTGTAATCTCCACAAAAAAAGGGCGCTTGATATCGTGTGATTGTGTCAACCCCACCATCCAAACGCCTGTATTGACGTTGACTTTGATACAATTATTGTTCGCTGCTTTTGTTTGCACCCTTTATTTATTTTATGAATTTCACAATGAAAATGAAATAGTAATAATAACCTTTTTGGTGACTTATATTGCTTTCACTGGAATCCATATCTCTCCTTGACCATTCTCATGCTTGCCTAGCCCATAATACATTTCAAAGCTTACGTCTTCTATGGACTCATATGAAGCGGTAGGAAACCATTCTGTGTATATTCTCCTCCACATCGGCTGCATATCACAATCAGGCACATCAAAGATCGCCCATGTTGTTACAGGGATATCTAAAACCGTAAACTTTTCCGGTACTGTAATACCTTTGGGCAAAAAGTTACAAAGCATGTACTTGAAATTTTCCTCCGTGCGGTCGTATAGTGCTGAAATTGTTAAATTGTCATGGAAGCGCCCAAGAATCTCGTTTATTTCATTAGGCACTAAGTTATCATCGCACTTTTTGAAAAATTGCGGAACCTGTTCGAAGGCTTTTTCCTGATAAGAATCAATTAAAGCATACACCCCAAATACTTGAAAAGCCTCACGTTCGATAATCCGATACTTCATTTCAACATCTCCTTTTATAGTGATATTGAAGGTTAGCTTAGGATAGGTTTTTAGAGTAACG
>WQVY01000065.1 GCA_009785605.1 Defluviitaleaceae bacterium
GACTATCAAATTGGGCCATTCCCGAATAATACGCAAATCCCAGCTGCATTGGTACCAGTACCAACAAGGGTTGGTTTTACCTTCGAACACTGGACTATGGAAGACGATTTAACAGATGCGCCTGTGATACCTTCAGCACTCACACCAGCAGCTGACGATGATGTATATTTCAGGGCTGTATGGGAGCCAGAAATACCTCCAACACCGTTTGACGTTACATTTGTACTAAACGGCGGGAATATTACTGGCAACACTGCAAATGTTGTTGTAGGACCATTTGACGCAGGTGATTTTATCCTTGCTGCTCAAGTACCTGCACCTGTACGTACAGATTTCACATTCCTAGGCTGGGCGATAGCTGGCACTACTACACCACTTGTAGACCCAACAGCCAACAGCCTTGATGGTGCAATAACATTTGTAGCGCAATGGGAGCCAGACGACATTGCAGGTCATTTCTTTGCTACATTTGTATTAAATGGCGGTGTGTACCCTGGGTATGACTTGCAAGTTATAAGAGGACCGTTTGCCAATGGTACACAAATCCCAGGTATAGAAGTTCCATCCCCAACACGGCTTGGTTATACCTATCACTGGATAATAACAGGTACAGCCGACGACGCTGTTGTAGACCCATCAGACCTAAGCACAGCACCTGATGCCAACATTTCGTTTACGGCAATATGGACGGCTGTAGATACTCCTGGTCACTTTATCGCGACCTTCGTCTTAGCAGGTGGTAATGTAGGTGGCAACTTAGGGCCAATAACTGTTGGTGGAATCCCCAACGACACCCAAATACCAGTTGCAAGCGTCCCAGTACCAGTAAGGTTGAACTATACTTTCGAACACTGGGTAATAACAAGCACAAATACCCCTGTAACACCATCGGCATTAAACCCTGCCCCCAATGCAAATATATCCTTTACAGCGGTATGGGAGCCAGATGGTAATGTAGTAACTCAACACACAGTAACATTCGTGTTCACTGGCGGTACATCTGCCACACATTTACCAGCGGCCGGGCCGTTTATGGTAGACATTAACGAAAACTCACCAATAACTGCAGCCAATGTACCAACTGTTACCCGCGGTGCAGATATATTCGAGGGATGGCAACAAGTTGGCGGCGCACCTGGTGTGCTTTTAACCAATGCACAAGTAGCTAACATTAATGTCAGTGCACCAATGACATTTAACGCTGTATGGCTTACCCTAACAGATGATACATTCGAAGCCACCTTTGACTTAAACGGCGGTGATGTATCAGGCAATACCGCAAATGTTGTTGTTGGACCGTTCCCGGTAGGGACTCAAATCCCAACTCAAGACGTACCAGCACCAGACAGGGCAAACTTTACCTTCGTTGGTTGGAGGCTTAATGGCGTATTGGTAGACCCATCTGCCCTAAGCCCAGCACCTACTGCGGATGTAACATTCGTGGCAGCGTGGGTTATGGATGATATCCCTGGCTACTATAGTGCTACGTTTGACCTGTACTTTGGTACCTGTCCTACATTTGGTATTGGCCCTGTAGTTCAAGGCCCGTTTGCTCATGGTACTCAAGTGCCGCCACAATACGTGCCAGCACCAGTAAGAGCCAATTTCACCTTCGAACACTGGGTAATTACAGGAACATCCACACAAGTAGACCCAACAGACCTTACCCCTGCACCAACCGGCAATGTGTCGTTTACGGCAGTGTGGGAACCTGTTGTACTGCCTGGTCACTTCATCGCAACCTTCAATTTAGCTGGTGGTACCTTCAACAACAGTCAGGGGCCAATTATTGTTCCTGGTCTTGTGAACGACCAGCAAATACCTGCGGGTAGTGTTCCAAACCCAATAAGGACTAACTACACATTCCAACACTGGGTAGTAACAAGCACCAATACCCCAGTAACACCATCAGCGCTAAACCCTGCCCCCAATGCAGATATATCCTTTACAGCAGTGTGGGAGCCAGATGGTATTGTAGTAACTCAACACGCAGTAACGTTTGTGTTTAACAATGGTACATCTACTACACATTCACCAGCAGGTGGTCCATTTACGGTAGATATAAACGACGGCGCACAAATAACACTGCCAAATATCCCTGTAGTAACACGCTCAGGGCAACATTTCCTAGGATGGCAACAGCAAGGTGCTGCACCCAATGTGATGTCACGCAACCAAGTGGCAAATATCGCAGTAAGCGCACCAATGACATTTGAAGCTGTATGGTCGTCAATAGGTGATGAAGTATTCGAAGCTACGTTTATCTTAGCTGGCGGGACATATGCAGGTAGTACTGCAAATGTTGTTGTAGGGCCATTCTTGTCAGGTACACAAATCCCTGCAAGCGAAGTGCCAGACCCACTAAGAACAGGCTTTACCTTCGAACACTGGGTAATAACCGGCACAACAACTCCGGTTGACCCATCTAGCCTAACCCCAGCACCTACTGCAGATATATCATTTACTGCAGTGTGGGATTTTGTAACACCTCCTGGGTATTATCGTGTAACGTTTAGGCCTGGCGCACTAGCCGGTGCTACACTTACAGCCGGTAATATCGGAGATATGCTTAGTGGTGATGTTGTGTTCAACATACCGGTAGGTAGTGCCATTGTTGCCGCCAACATCCCAACAGTTAACCTTCCTACAGCGCAGAACTTCTGGTTATACGAATGGGCGCTGACAACTGGCAACCTTCAACCACTAACACTAAGCGAAGTAGCAGGTCGTATCCCAGATGGGGATGTAGTGTTTACTGCTGAGTACTTTGTCGAAATTACCATTGGCAACAATGACCCGATAAGGGTGCCAATGGGCGACATAAACGACACCACAGTAGGCGATATCCTTGACGGGATAGACACAACCAACCCAGACGACCCAGACGACGAGTTCAAAGGCTGGATTAGAGTAGACCGCGACGGTAACAACATTACCACCGCCGAAAGAGGTTTCTATACCCGCGAAGAACTTGACGAAATGGGACTCGACCCATCAGAGTACTGGAACTTTGACCCTGTATGGAGAAGCGGTACCTTCAACGCAACGTTTATATTCGCTGGCGGCACTCTTGCGTCACATACAGGCGACTCAGTTGTAAGAGGTCCGATTCTAATAGGCCAGTTAATCCCTTCAGCATACGTACCGGTACTAACAAGAACTGGTTACACATTCAGGCGCTGGGTAGTAACAGGCACAACCAACGAGGCAAACCTGTCTACCCTAAGGCCAACCGCTGATGTTTCATTCACAGCAGAATGGGACAATGGTGATACTGGCAGATACTACACGCTAACATTTAACCCCAACGGCGGCATAATGCTATTCGGTTATAACACCGTACGCACGGTTGCTTATGGCACGGTAATAACAGAATTGCCAGGCGCAGAATGGGCCGGCCATAGGTTTGAAGGCTGGTTAATTGGTACAACCACGCAAGAACAAACCGTACCATTTACCATGACCGGTGACTTGACACTGGTAGCCGACTGGACCGAGTTGCCAGAAAGAAACTACACCCTAACTCTCAACCCCAATGGCGGCACGCTGCCAGAAGGTATAGAAGCTGTACAAACACATGCATACGGCACAATATTACCATCTCTACCAACCCCAACACGTGCCGGGTATACGTTTGTAGGCTGGTTTGAAGGCACAGCTGCAAATGCGCAATCACTTCCGATTGTTATCACCCGTGACCTAACACTTACTGCCAGGTGGACAGGTGGAACAACAGAGCGCAACTACACCCTAACACTCAACCCCAACGGCGGAGCATTGCCAAGTGGAGTAGAAGCTGTACAAACACATGCTTACGGCACAGTTATAACATCACTTCCAACTCCAACACGTGCAGGGCATACGTTTACAGGCTGGTTAGTGGGTACAACCACACAAGGTCAAGCCGTACCGTTTACCATCACCGGTAACGTGACGCTAACTGCCGGGTGGGTACCTGTAACAGGGCGCAACTACACCCTAACGTTTAACCCCAATGGCGGAGCACTGCCAACTGGCGTAGAAGCTGTACAAACACATGCTTACGGCACAGTAATAACATCGCTTCCAACTCCAACACGTGCAGGGCATACGTTTACAGGTTGGTTTATAGGTGCAACCACACAAGGTCAAGCCGTACCGTTTACCATCACCGGTAACCTGACGCTTACTGCAGGGTGGACACCAGATGTTGGTACACCACCTCCGGGGCAAAATGCAACAATCACACTGGTACTAAACGGCGGAACTGTATCTGGTGGCGTAACCACCTTTACACACCCAGTTGGTACAAGGGTTTACAGTCATAATATACCAACCCCAACCAGGGCTGGATACAACTTTGTAGGTTGGCTGTATAACCACCAGTGGGCAACATTCCCGTTCACGCTCAATCACAATGTTGTGCTTTCTGCGGTATGGGCACCTGTTGCACCAACTACGCTTACAGTAACATTCAACCCAGGAACAGGTACGCTGCCTTCCGGTATCCCGGCAGAGCGCCATGGCCCGTTTGGCTTTAGGGTTGACAACTTCCCAACACCAATTGCACCAACAGGATACACCTTTGTTGGATGGTATCTTGACGGTATAAGAGTTACAGGTGCTATATATGCAACAAGGAACATGACATTGTTTGCGCACTACCAGCGTACAACAGTTGGGCAAAACCATACGATTACATTCGTGCCCAATGGTGGAACAATGCCAGCCAACACAGCACTAACTCAAACTCATGCATATGGTACGCACATCAACACGCTACCGATACCAACCCGCGCAGGTCATACATTTGTAGGTTGGATGAGTGGCAATGCAATACAACCAATACCATTTATAGTACGTGGCAATATGACACTAACCGCAGCATGGGTAACCACGCCGCAAACGCCATCCCCAACACCACAGCCAACAGTGCCGCCCACGCACTTGATAGTAGCCTTTGACCCAGGTCCTGGTTCTTTCCCGGCGGGTGAAGGTGGCATACGCACAGGCGTATATGGCTTTGTTGTTAACACAATGCCAAACCCAACGCGCCCAGGTCATGTATTTGCTGGCTGGAGTATTGGTACAACACCAATAACCCTACCGTTTACGGTAAGGCAAGACACAACCATAACCGCGCGCTGGACACCGGTAGGTACACTGGTCAACCCACAAACCAGCCCAATACAAGTAACATTTACGATATTTGGTGCTGTGTTGCTGGTAGGTATAGCGGCCTTTGGTATCATGAAACTAACCGGCAAGCAACTAGCGGCAATGGGTCAATACCGCACAAGCATGACACGCTTTAACCGCGAAAAACGGATAACAGACATGTTTGAGAAACGCGAGCCCAAAGATAAGAAATAAGTAATGTAATATGAATAAAATGCCCCATCCGGTGATAGCTGCCGGGTGGGGTATTTTAGTAATACGAATCTCAGAAAATCACGACGATAACCGAGCGGGAAATCGGCGGCTTCAAGCCGTTTTTCGTGATGTGTTGTCGACGATGATTTTCGAGATTCGTATGAGTTTGCATTTTGTGTTTGTATGTGGTAAAAATATAAAGGTTGCAAAAATAAATGA
This sequence comes from Defluviitaleaceae bacterium, assembly GCA_009785605.1. Lineage (GTDB taxonomy): Bacteria > Bacillota > Clostridia > Lachnospirales > WQUN01 > WRAN01. The sequence continues at coordinate 5,572 of WQVY01000065.1, forward strand.
AAATAAAATGATTGGTGGTTAGAGTGTGAAAAAAGCATAATCCAAACAAATATAGCAAATTTTTTGCTATTTCAACCGAAGTGATGCGGTCTGCACCGTTTGAAGGTGCGATTGCTACACTTTATTGTGTTGCCGTATTTGGGTTGTGTTTTTGATACGCTATTTTTATGTCTTGGCGGATGTTTGCCATGCATGAATATAATCGAGTAATCTCCTTTAAGCTTTACTAGGACATGTGTGCTGCCGCATGTATTGGCCTTGTAAGGGGGATGCAACTGGATAGCTATGGCGAGTTATTTCGCTGTATATAGTGTTTCGAAGGCTAAGACTTATTTCCGGCAACTGACGGGATAGGTCTTATTTTTTTTAAACATGAAGGAGGCTTATAGTGTGGAAGTTTGCGAAGCAAACTTTCACTGCCAGCGTTGTGCTGAAGCCTCAGAATGGAGACTAACATATATGTTGGAGCTAAAAAATGTAGAAATACGTTTGACAACAAACGATAGGGTACTTGTAGAGGATTTTAGTTTTATATTGCACCGCGGCGACAAAGCTGTAATTATTGGTGAAGAAGGGAATGGGAAGTCTACACTATTAAAGCTTATATATTGCGAGGACGATGTAAGCGCGTACTGCCAGTACAGCGGGCAAATTGTAAAAAAAGGCAGACTTGCATACCTGCCGCAGATGTTCCCAAAAGAGGATTTAGGCCTTTGCCTCAACCAATATTTTGCGGATGTGGAAATACACCGGCATGTGCATATCTTGGCACGGCTGGGGCTGACGTTGGACTTTGTCATGTCGCATCAGAGCATACGTACCCTGTCTGGTGGGGAAAAAATTAAGATACAGCTTGCAAAGATTATGATTGCAGAGCCGGATATTATTTTATTGGATGAGCCCACCAATGACATTGATATTGCAGCACTAATATGGTTGGAGGAGTTTATTAACAACTGTGACCAGCCAGTACTGTATATTTCCCATGACGAGACCCTAATAGAGAACACAGCCAACATAATCATCCATATGGAGCAGCTAGTGCGTAAAACCAAAAGCAAGATTACGGTGGCGTATAGCAGCTACAAGAAATATGTAAAGGCGCGCGGTATCGCATACGACAAGCAGATGATGATAGCCAAGAAGCAGCGAAGCGACAGCAAAGCCCAGCTAGAAAAGTGGAAACAAATCCACGACAAAGTAGAGCACAAGCAAAACATGGTTTCGCGGCAAGACCCAGGTACAGCCAGGCTGCTTAAGAAAAAAATGAAGGCAGTAAAGTCTACCGGCAAGCGGTTAGAAAAACAGACAGATGATTTCTTGGATATCCCACAAATAGAAGAAGCAATACTCACACAGTTTGACCCTGCGCTTACCATAGCACACGGCAAAATGATTCTTTCGCTAAACCTTGACAAGCTAAGTGTAGGGGTAGGGGATATGGGAGTGGCTAAACCTAGCCAAGACAGTAGACAACTTTCTGGCCCCATAACACTGGAAGTTAGCGGCCCGCAGCGTGTAGGTATTGTAGGCCGCAATGGTACTGGTAAGTCCACACTGCTTAAAATAATATGGGATGAGCTGCGAGAAAGGACGGATATAACTGCTGCGTATATGCCGCAAGACTATACAGACGTACTAGACTATGACCAGCCGGTAATAGAGTACCTAGCGGCAGACGCACACAAGGACACCATAACCAAAGTGCGTACGTACCTTGGCAGCATGAAGTTTAACCATGATGAAATGCTTGGGACAATAGGCAAGCTTAGCGGTGGGCAAAAGGCAAAAATATTATTTTTGGATATGGTGCTTTGTGGTGCCAATGTACTTGTATTGGACGAACCTACGCGCAATTTTAGCCCACTATCTGCCCCAGAAATAAGAAAGACGCTAGTAAACTTTGGCGGTGCAATAATTAGTGTGTCACATGATAGGAAATATCTTGAAGAAGTGTGCGATATAGTATACGAACTTACACAAGATGGTATTTTTGCTACTCTCAAATAAGTTGCATTTACATGAGATTAGTACTCCCTGCCGGGGCGCAGCTTCCGTAGCGCTTCGCCAATCTTCTTTTCTACCCCGTTATCAGAAGGCTTGTAGTACACTTTGTTTGCAAGTTCTTCTGGCAAGTAGGCTTGGGGTACATAGTTACCGGGGAAGCTGTGCGCATATTGGTACCCTGCGCCATGCCCCAGCGCACCGGCTCCTTTGTGGCCGGCATCACGCAAGTGGTTGGGTACGGACTTGATGGGGATATTGGCTACATCGTCCCTGGCTGCAAAAATAGCAGCGCATGCGGCATTGCTTTTTGGTGCACAGGCAATGTAAGTTACTGCCTGTGACAATACAATTTGAGCCTCGGGCATACCTATAAAGTCCACTGCCTGGGCTGCTGCCATTGCTACCATAAGGGCATGAGGGTCAGCGTTGCCAACGTCTTCGGACGCACATATTACAACGCGCCGGGCTATAAACTTGGGGTCTTCGCCGGCGTATAGCATACGTGCTAGGTAATAGACTGCCGCGTCCGGGTCGCTCCCGCGCATGCTTTTAATAAAAGCGGATATTGTATCATAATGGTTGTCGCCGTTTTTTTCATAACATAGTGCCCGCTTTTGGATGCATGCCGCCGCTACATGCCGGTCTATCATTATGCGGCCGTCTTGGGCTGGCTCTGTTGTGATTGCGGCAAGCTCTAGGGCGTTGAGGGCAGTACGGGCATCGCCGTTGGCCCGGTCCGCCAGGAAGGTTATTGCGTCTTCATCTATATGCACTGGCAGGAAGCCCAGACCGTTGTCTGTGTCTGATATTGCGCGCCGTAGTAGGGTTGTGATGTCGCTTATGGTAAGCGGGTATAACTCAAAAACCATGGAGCGGGAAACCAGCGCCTTGTTTACTTCGAAATATGGGTTTTCTGTGGTGGCGCCTATGAGTATTAGGGTGCCATCTTCTACATATGGCAGCAATGCGTCTTGCTGGAGTTTATTAAAACGGTGGATTTCGTCCACAAACAATATCGTGCGCTTGCTGTATAGGGCCAGGTTGGACTTGGCTTCTTCTATTGCGCGTTGGATATCTTTTATGCCTGCGGCTGTGGCGTTGATTTGGGTAAAGACCGACTGTGTTGTACCGGCTATTATGCGGGCCAGGGTAGTTTTACCTGTACCGGGCGGGCCATAAAGCACCAAGGACGACAGTCTATCTGCCACAATTGCGCGGTATAGCAGGGTGTTTTTGCCTACGATATGCTCCTGGCCAACCCACTCGTTTATAGAGGACGGGCGCATACGAGCTGCCAATGGGGCTTCTTTTTTTAGTACGTTGGCGCTGCCTATTTCGAATAAGTTCATGTTGGCTCCATATTAGAAATTTTATTTTGTTACACCGGTGCGTCTATATCATGCAAGACCTTTAATGAGAGCGCAAGCCCAAGCACCCCAACCAACCCACAGTACACAGCAAATCCAAGAATAGCAACAACAAGCCCATAACTTTCTGGCCCAAAATAAAACATAGCCAGCATACCAACTACGCCAGCCAGCACAAAAATTATCACTGGCAGTGTAGATGCAAGCCGTTGCTGCCCTGGCTGCTTGGACGAGTAACCGGCAGCGCGGCCAACCCACCCACCAAACACCACACCCATGATACGCAAGGCAGCCAGCCTAAGGCCAAGCACCATAAAAGCCGACGAAAAATACGCCAGCAGCGTAGCAAGTACGACCACAATAGAAGTGCCAGAAACCACCCCAGCCGGTACCAAAACCAACAATGCAACAGCACACACCTTAACGATACGCGCCATAGACACCCAAAGGAGTTTACGCGCCGCGCTCTCTGGCACAAGGTAGAAATAAGGGTTATGAAGCTCTATAAAACCCCTGTCGTACTGGGGATATGCCGCTAATATAAGTACTGAAGGTATAAGCACAGCAAGGATATTGCCGCTGGGCACGCCAATAGTCCTAAAAAGCATGGCTATACGCTCGACATTGCCGTATAGCCCGCGGGCATATAGCCCCCAAAGTATGGCAAAAACCATCCCTGCAAATATCTCACCACCAATAAGCTCCAAAACAGCACCTACGCGTGTGTTACGAAACCACGGTATACGAGTACGGGAAGACCATCCTCCGGATTCTTCCAACAAATGTTTATCAAAAAACACTGCAGCGCCTATGCCGCGATAACTGTTGCTGTTGGTTTCAAAATCAGCATTGCCTGTAGCCCATTGCGCTACGAGGGGCACAGCATCGGATTGCACGCTATCATCGGCTCGTGCAGTGCTGCTTGTAACCCCAAGCGCTTCGTCATAAAAGTCAGGTGAAGACTTATAAGTAATCCAAAAAAAATACACCCCGGCAACCACCAGCAACCCTGTATACACAACCCCATGCACCATTTGCCCCATCATAAAAGCATATGCCGCTGCCGCAGCCCACCCAATTAGCGGTGTAAGCGCAAGCACATACGAGCTCAAAAAACCAATAGCCCCTGGCATAAGCTCCCACCCAGCGTGGGCAAAATAAAAGACCCCTGCACACAAAAGCAGCGCAACCCAACAAAGGCCTATCCAGTGATAGGCCCTCTTATATCCCACAAACAAAAACATCCCATACAGCTTGCATACAACCGCCAATACAAAAAAAAAACCCCAGGCAAAATTATATGCCGTATCTCCATTGCAACAGTAAGGCCCATAAATGCAAATATAGCCATAATAGCAAGGCTAACAACAAGCATGTCCTTAAGCCGCTGTAAAAGCTCCGTAAGCAACACCGTACGGGGCAAAATGGGTGCTGTAAAAATAAAATTCATATGCTCTGCACTAAATGGCCCAATGCCGCCATAGCGCCCTACATAGAAGGGGATGAGAAATAACATAAACATCATGCCCTTGAGCAGTGGCAGCTCGGTAGGGATGGCACTCACTACAACCATCCCAGACACCGCGCCCAAAACAAACATTACAAATATAGACATTAAACCCAAAGCCTTAACCAGCCGCTTTGGGCTCCGTATCACCTCAAAAATCTGGTTTAAGATACTGCGTACATGCAAATAATAAATCGCATTCATGTGCTACATCCCTTCGCGCATTACCGGCATATCGCACTTATGAAGCAACCCTTTGCTTAGAGCAAAGCATCCAACACCTACAAGCATCATCCAAGCCGAAAACGCAAGAAAAGCCAGCGCAATACCAATAGGCCCAGATACCAATACACCCACCGCTATAGCCGCAGCAAGCCCTGGCAATAGCGGTATAAGAACCACAGAAAAATAAATTATTAGAAGCAGCGATGTAGCCAAATGCGTGTCTACAATACGCATAGACGCAAGGTTAATCCCAGACAAGTAAAATGTGAACATAATAAAAGCCAACATAGCAGCAAAAGTTGCAAGTACAGGTGTGCCCAAAATCAGCCACACCGCAACAAAAACCACAACACCCTCAACCACAGCCTTAAACACCGTCTCTACATTGGCCCAAAACCATTTTACAAATGGTTTATCTGGTACCATGTAAATATAGTGGCTATAAGTCTCCATTATGCCGCGGCACATACCGGCCGTAAACATCTTGTATAGTATCGTACCTGTTAATAGGGGTATGAGCATCATCTCAAGTGCACTTGCAATTTCGCCAGATCTCGTAAATATGGCCCATGCTATAGCAGCACCAACCATAATAAGCGAGCCAATCCCCCACAAGCCAAAACGGTTGCATCTAAAAGACTCCCGCACATGTTTATAAAAGAACACACTGGCTCCAGAGCCAGAAACACCTGTGCCTTTTATTTTTACTTCGCGGTTTGTACTTGCAATTACAGAGGTATCGCCTTCCTTGGCGGCCCTGGAAATTTCAAAGGCTGTCTCTGTTGCGCCCATGACATCCTCGTAATAATCTGGGTTGCCAAAATAAATCATAAAAAAGAAAAACATGCCGGCAGCGGCAAGCAAGCCTATATAAACAAGCCCAATTACAAGCTCGCCAAAAAGTACCGCACCAATACCAGCAGAGGCTACACCCACAACAGGTGCCACTACAAATGCCGGAGAGGCCAACATAGCGCTTAAAGCGCCTGTAAGGCTGGCACCCTGTACAAACTGCATAGCAAAAACTGCAACCGCAGGCACAAACAACACAGTTAAAATAACCTTAGACCATAGCTTGCGGCGGGGGCGGCTGTTTGTATTGGCGTAAATAAAAAGCGACAATATTTGACTGACTATGGCCACCAAAATATAGCCAAGACCAGCCAAAAACACACCGCCCATACTCACCCCAAAACCCCGCATCCAGTTTGCCTGGAACACAATAAACCAGCTACCCAAGATGATAGTCTTTACAGACTTAATCATCCCATAAAGCAAAATTGTACGGGGCCTTATGGGCGACACAAAGAGGTAATTAACATCCTCCATCTCAAAGAGTGACGCACCCTTAGAAAAGGCCGGGTACAAAGTAGCCACAAATGTAAACATAAAAAACCCAGCCAAAATAGCCGTGAACATGCCGCCATCTGAAGGTGGGGCATAATCGTTGTATATGTCTATCCCCATGGCTTGCACTACCAGGTACACCATAAAACCAATAGCCAAGATATAAACTACAAGCTTTGCGGGCTTGGTTTTGAGTTCCAGTAAGCGGTTCTTGGCCTGCCGCAACATCAGATATATGAGGCTATTCATGGGCAAGCTCCCGCTCCTCGAACAACGCGAAGTAGATGTCTTCCAGGCTTTCGGCTTGTTCTGCCCGGCGGCATTCTCTTATCATTTGGCCGTTTTTCATGATGAATGTAACGTCCCATGCGGCTTCTACTGTGTCTATCATATGGGTGCTTACCAGTATAGACTTACCTGCTGCGCGCATATCTTCTATTGCACGCTGCAACTGCCTTATGCCGTGCGGGTCCAGCCCACTTAGCGGCTCGTCTAAAATGATAACTTTAGGGTCCGGCAGCAGTGCACAGCATATGCTTACCTTTTGCTTCATGCCCTTAGAAAGCTCCTTACCCAGTTTATTGCGCTTATCGTCCAACTCGAAACGGTTCATAAGTTCGTCTGCGCGGGCTTCCCAGCCATCGCCTATACGGTAGGCCCGGGCTATAAATTCCATATGCTCTGCCACTGTTAGCATGGGGTAGGGGGTAGCTACCTCTGGTGCATAGCCTAGCACACGCTTTGCCTCGATTGACCTATTCTCGTGGCCATCTACGGTGATGCTGCCAGTAAAGCGCAACAGGCCGCATATGGACTTTATGAGGGTAGATTTGCCCGCGCCGTTAGGGCCAAGAAGCACGCCCAACTCCCCTGCTTTTAGTTGCAGTGTGATGTTGTTGTTGGCTACATGCTTGCCGTATTTTTTTGTCAACCCTTGTACATTAATCATATTTGTGTTTATTCCTCCTTTTTAGTCCCCTGTTTCTCATCAAGCTTCTTTTGGATGCTTTGAAGGAAGCCGCAAATCCAGCGGTTGAGGGCCGGGTTTATAGAAGTCTCGTCGCCTCTTACGGCGAAGGACGTTTTTATGTCTGTCATATCATAGAAGTAGAGCATATCTACCAGCCGCAGTACATCCATCAAGAAATTGCTAAATGTAATTTCTGCGTCTAGGTTGCCGTCTAGGGTAATAACATCGAAAAGGTCTGGCCTTGTACGTACTTCTGCCATAACATGGGGGTGGAGCTCTTTATGGTCTGTATGGCGTTTGTAGACTATGGTAAGGCTGTCGTCGTCACGTTTGCGGGCAAGAAGGCGCTCTATAATTTTTTCTATACGGCAGTGCAGGTCTACTACTAGTACGCGCCAGTTATTGTCTTTTATAAACTTTATAAGCTCTATGGCTTGTTGCCTGTTACGGGGATACCCGTCTATAAGGCCTGGCGCGTGGGCGCGTGCAAACTCGCGGAAGACATCACAGGCAATAGTGTCGCTTATTAGTACGCCGCTTTCTGTCAGGCGCTTAATATCCGGGTCAGATTGCGCTTTCTTGCGGAAGATATCGCCCATACTTGCAGATGGCAGGTTTTTTAGCCAGTAGTGCTTGATGTTGTTTACCAGTGTGCCCTTACCGCCGCCAGATTCCCCCAGCAGTATGATAAAGTCCCACTTTTCTAGTAACAACGGTTTGCGGTTAGCATTCATTTATGCCCCTCCTTGGATTTAACGCGCATGGATACGTACGTATAGCGCGGGTAATTGTCTATGCTGCTATTTTACGGGTAATATCGGTTTCGTACAAGCCGTTGAATATCAAATCCCCCTTTTAACGGGTATGCCAAAGGGGGATTTGATATTAATCGTTTATGCAAGTTAAAAATACCTTTATCATTTGTATCAAAACTAAAGCGAGTTTTGGATGATATATTCAAACTGCGTGATGGCAGCCCTGTCATATTGCATTGCTTTTCGCCCTTCGTCTGCAAGAATTTTTCGTATGGCACTATCGCGGAATTTTACGGCAAAATTGTCTTTGGTGAAGCCCAATGACCATACAAAGCCAGCATATTGGGCACAAGCCTCCAATGCATCAGCGGCGGCAAGCAACTCCTTTTGCCATCCTGGGTAGCGCTGTGCTAGGCCTATATAAAATGGCAATGACTCATTGCGTGCCCAAATTTGACATAAGCCGTCACAGTAGATGCCAAATCTCCTGCCTGACTCACTATCATCTATAGTCGAAAAATCGTCATGTTCTAAATCGTGTAAGAACGATTCCCACGCGGCAAAGCCTACTTTTTTGCCGCAAACATCACTTGTATTGTATGCACGCGCCAATACAAATGTAAACAACTCAATGACCCGCTGCTGCTCTGGTGTAGTTTCACGCTTTTCTTTTAATAATATATATCCTGCCAGCATGTTTTCCCAATCTTCGTATATCACAGTTTCGCTATCAACGTTGTTGCCGCCTTCTTTGAGCTCGACGGCTTGCTTGCCTATAATTTTGCATCCGTCGTTTTCGTAGCCAATAATCATGTTGAGTCGCCGCTTGTGTACACCTTGGAACAATACAGGATACCCATAGTCTATAGCGGCAACAAAATCACGCCTTATTTGTTCATTGTCCATGTTTAGCGGGTTGCCATCTTTATCACGGTGGACAGTAATATATTTTGCGTCCCACCCAATGGTCTTGAGTAGGTGTATCTCCGCTTCAAAGGGCGTTTCGTTGATACTATCCATCACTTCATTGCCACCAGCCCATTTGCTGGGTGTCCACACGAAGCGGTTTGCCATGCCGCTGTATACTGCAAGCTCTGACTTTTCTATTTCTTCGCCTGCAATAGCAAAAAGAGCTTTTAATAGATTAAAGCCGTAGTCAACCTCGTTGCCATAATTATCAATCACGGGAATATTGGGTATGACTTTCCTTTTCATGTTAAAGCCCCCTCTAATGTCTATGTTGATAGAAAGCGGCGCAAAAAACGATGCATTGGACTTATGATGCATAACTTCAGACGGTGTTGCACCATGAAAACGTGAGAAAGCTTTTGTAAAACTCTCTGCTGTTTCGTAACCGTATTTTAAGGCCATATCCAAGACTTTGCTCTTAGACTTAACCAGCTCTTGCGCTGCCAACGACAGCCGCCTTGCACGGATGTACTCCCCAACCGTCATGCCTGTGACGATAGAAA
>WQVY01000066.1 GCA_009785605.1 Defluviitaleaceae bacterium
GACATACCGTTTGTGGCTTGGCACCGGATGTAAACTTGCCCGTCGCCTTTGGGTACTAGTGTGGCTGTACTGCCATCATGGCCTATCTCTAGCCGCCCCAGTGGGCTGTCTATCCCAGATACATCTGATAAACGCCAGGTTAGGTCGTGATATGTGGCGTTGTGGGGGTAGGTCTTAGCTGATATGTTGTGGCCATTGGCTGTAAGTTCTATTTTGCGTATTGGGGTGTCTGATGTATCTATTTCTGCATTTATTGTGGGTGATGCATTGTCACGCCCTCTAGAAATTACCAGTAGTTTACCGCTAAACAACCGGCGGCTGTTGGTCTTGTATTGGTCATAGTCTGCAGAGTCGCCGTTATCCATCCCCAATATTTCGCCACCACTTACATTTACAGTTACACGGTTAGTCGCATTTTCTACCGGGTTGCCATTGGCGTCTAGTGCTGTTATTTCTGTAAAAGTCAGCTCCCCATACCTGGTATGCGTAAGCGCCAGCTTTACTGCATCACCAAACGAATGACGCGCGGCTTCGGCTATAACCGTCCCGTTTTTGTCATATGCAATGGCTTTGATGTGCCCAGGCTGATATGGCACAACATAGTCTGCAGTAAGCTTCATGCCTTTTACATGGTCTATTTCCCGCCGCCCCAATGATATACCGTTCAAAAATAGCTCCACCACCGGTGCGTTGGAAGCTATACGCACATCTATAGGCTGCCCAGGGGACCAATCCCAATATGGGAAAAGATGAATCATTGGTGCTACGGTATAATCCGTCCAAGCAGACTGATATATATAATAAGAATCCTTAGGGAAACCCGCAGTATCTACCTGCCCAAAGTAGGAATTTTTTGTGTGATATGGGGTTGGTTCGCCTATATAGTCTGTGCCTGTCCAGAGGAACTGCCCCATGGTAAAAGGTGCGTCGCGGTGGTCTATTATACAGGCCTCGGATGTCTTGGCTCCCCAGCTTGTGGTCGAGTTGCCTAGTGCAGAGCACTGCAAATCATCGTCCGCTAACAATGACTTGCTTAGGGGGAAGTGATATATACCACGGCTTTGTACGGTAGAAGCTGTTTCGCCGCCATAGATAATCCAACTTGGATGTGCGGCGTGGTGGCCATGGTACAAATATTCTGCATAGTTGTACCCTATGAGTTTAATAATATCTGCGCATGCTTGGGTATTTTCCCATGGCATGTAATTAGAGCATAGCGTTACATAGCCGTGCCCGTTGGGGTCGTGCAGTTTTACCAAGTCCATTAATCTTTGCAGCGTAGCGCCTCCGTCTACTGCGTCTGCATGGGTGTCGTATATTTCATTGCCCACGCTCCACATTACTATTGACGGGCAGTTTCTATCCCGGCGTACCCACGATGCTATATCTTTTTCTATCCATTCTTCAAAAAAGCGGGCATAGTCATATTTGGTTTTGGGGCGTTTCCACATATCTGCTATCTCGCTCATGACCACAAAGCCCATCTCATCTGTTAATTCCATCAGCGCTTGTGCGGGGGCGTTGTGGGCGGTTCGTATGGCATTTACGCCCATATCTTTTAATATTGTTAGTTGACGCCGCAGTGCGTCTTTATTAACTGCCGCACCCAGTGCACCCAGGTCATGATGTTGGCACACGCCGTTAATAAGAACGCGGCGGCCGTTAAGCCAAAAACCATCTGTAGGGGTTATGGCAATTTCCCTAAACCCAAAACGGGTGCTGGCTGTATCTGATACATTCCCGTCACATACCAGCTCGGACTTAAGTGTGTAGCATACAGGGCTAACAATGTCCCATAGCTGCGGGTCCGCAACAATAAAACCTCCACCAGGTTGGGACTCACAGTTAATAGGTGTATTGTCTGGCCCAAGTATATAGTGGCGTATCTCATACCCGTACTTTGCAAGTGATTCGCTGTCTAGCATGGCCTTGGTAAATGTCTCATTGCCATCATTTACGTCACACCATGTACATTCTGCCTCTGCGGTTATATTCACCCGCCAGTTATTATTATCATTTTCTTTTACAGAGGTGATGTATATGCCGTCGGATACAAAGTATGCGGCTCTTTTTACAATTAGCCAGCAGTCCCTATAAATACCTGCCCCGCTATACCAACGCGAGTTTGGCGATTTATAGTCAACCTCCATAAGTAACTCGTTTTTGCCGGGCTTTATTAATCCGCTTAGGTTGTGCTCAAAGGCAGTGTAGCCATTTTTCCATTCTCCAACCCATGTACCATTAATATAAAGGGTAGAGTCCATATACACGCCATCAAAACGGATAGCTACATTTTGGCCAGGCTCGATATCGCCAGCATCAAAAATCTTTCTATAGCACCCTACATCGCTTTTGTATAAATTGTGAGTGTCGTATATCAGCCAATCGTGGGGAAGTTCTACATCATGCCAAGCATCTTCACCTTTTAGCTTAAACTGCCAGCCACTGTTAAAAAGTTTTCTCATATGCTGCCCCCTATTATCATTTTTGTTATATATGTATCAGGAATATGCAATAAAATCAAATAAAAATTGTATTGTGCACAAAATCCGTAGATAATACAAACAATGTTAAGTTAATCCATGTACCAGCGGTTTATTAAGGAATATGATTCCGTTAATTATATTTATAGAAAGGATGATTAATTGTGGATTTTAAACAAAAAGCACGTGAGCTTGTAGCACAGATGACTTTGGAAGAAAAAGTCTCCCAAATGCTACACCGCGCAAGCGCAATAGAAAGGCTGGGTATACCATCGTACAACTGGTGGAACGAGGCTTTGCACGGTGTTGCACGCGCAGGTACTGCAACAATGTTTCCCCAAGCTATTGCACTTGCGGCTACCTTTGACCCTGATGTACTAAAAAAAGTAGCAGACATCACATCCACAGAAGCACGAGCCAAATACCACGCATACCAGTCAGAAGGTGACCATGATATTTACAAAGGGCTTACTTTTTGGTCGCCCAATATCAATATGTTCCGTGACCCACGCTGGGGGCGTGGCCATGAGACATATGGCGAAGACCCGCATCTTACATCGCGCCTAGGGGTGGCATTTATAAACGGCTTGCAAGGGGATGACCCCAATGCCCTAAAGGTTGCTGCATGCGCCAAGCACTACGCAGTACACTCTGGCCCAGAAAGCGAACGGCACTCCTTTAACGCCGAATGTAACGATTATGATTTATGGAACACATATTTACCCCATTTTGAAGCCACCGTTAAAGAAGCAAAAGTTGAGGCAGTTATGGGAGCGTATAACAGGACACTTGGCGAACCATGCTGCGGGTCCAAGCTGCTAATGGTGGATATCCTGCGGGACAAATGGGGGTTTGACGGTCACTATGTAAGCGACTGCTGGGCAGTAGAAGATTTTTACAAGCATCATAAGATAACAGACTCGCCAGTAGACTCTGTTGCGCTGGCGGTTACAATGGGCTGTGACTTATGCTGCGGTGAAATATATGCGCTTGCGGTCTCTGCTGTACAAGAAGGCAAGTTAAGCGAAAAAGACGTAGATACCGCTGTGGAGCGCTTGCTAGTAGCACGTATGCGCCTTGGGCTACTGGGTGCGCCCCAAAGGCCAGAGTATGTAAACATCCCATACGACGTCGTAGACTCTGATGAGCACAATGCCATCAACATGGACGTAACCCGCCGTGCACCCGTGCTTTTAAAGAACGACGGTGCATTGCCACTGGATTTTAGCAAACTGTCATCAATTGCAGTAATCGGCCCCAACGCAGACAGTAGGCGCGCACTTGAAGGCAATTATCAAGGTACCGCCACCAGGTATATTACGGTGCTAGAAGGTATGCGTAAGATAGCGGCAGAGCACGATGTCAAGCTGCGCTATGCTCAAGGCTGTCACCTATACAAAAACCGTACGTCCAACCTATCGTTTGAAGATAATCTTATTTCGGAGGCACTAATTGCCGCCAAAACCAGCGATGCCATAATTTTATGCATGGGCCTTGACGCAGATATCGAAGGCGAAGAAGGAGATACCGGCAACGAGTTCTCCAGCGGCGACAAAAATGACTTAAACCTACCTGGCCGCCAGCAGTTTTTGTTAGAAAAAGTAGTAGAGGCGGCTCCCAATAAACCTGTAATATTGGTGCTTATATCTGGGTCGGCTTTGGCTGTAACATGGGCAGACAAGCATGTTAATGGGATACTACAAGCCTTCTATCCCGGGGCGCTGGGCGGTATGGCACTCGCAGAAATTATTGCTGGTGTTGTTAACCCATCTGGGAAATTGCCGGTAACATTTTATACCAGTACAAACGAGTTGCCGGACTTCCGTAGCTATGACATGACCAACCGCACATATAGATATTTTACCGGCGAGCCTCTGTACCCGTTTGGGTTTGGGTTGAGCTATACACAGTTCGAAATTGGGGAGCTAATAGCTTCTAAAGAAAAGTGCACAGTAACAGTAAAAAACACCGGCGCAAGAGCCGGCCATGAGACTGTGCAAATTTATGTAAAGTCACCAGAGCAAAGGGAGATTCATGCCCTTTGCGGTGTTGCGTCTGTGTATCTTGAGCCTGGCCAGGGCAAAGAAGTGACTGTGACGCTTTCAAAAACCGCATTCTCCCGCTGGGACAATAATGGTGACTTGTACGACATTAAAGGGCCACATACATTGTATGTTGGGTTTTCCCAGCCAGACAGCCGCAGTGTAGCCTTGTATGGCGCAAAAGGGTTAACGGCACAAGTGCAATAATAAAATAAAAAAATGCCCGAAATCGACATCCTCGACTCGGGCATTTTATTTGTATTTATAGTGGTTTAACCAAGAGCCTCCAATATTGCATCTCTTATATATTCATACATATTTTCATGGCTACCAAGGAATGTTTGGGTAATCATACCATTCCCATCAATAATCACCGTGTAAGGGATACCGGGGGACGGGTATAAATTTCTATGGATAGAACTATCTTCATCCAGTCCTATATGATAGGTAAAACCCCTCTCGGCAATAAAATCACGTATCCGGTCCGGCCGTTCGCCAACATTCATCCCAACAAATACAACATTGTTTTCGAATTGCTCTGACAATACTTGTACTGTAGGCATCTTTTGTACACATGGGCCGCACCATGTTGCCCAAAAATCAAGGACTACCACAGTACCCCTGTGTTCGGATAACGTAAAACTCTCGCCTGTTAGTAACTCTACAGTAAAGTCCGGCGCTATGTCTCCGGTAAGCACTTCATTTTCTGCATTAAACCCAGGTCCCCTGGTTTCACGGTACAAGCGGTAAAGCAAGATGACATTAAAAAATAAGCTCAATACCAATAGTACAGACAGTGCAACGACTACAATTTTACTTTTCATTTTCTTGTCCCTTTCTTTTATAAACTATAGCTTTGTGTGCGCATACCGGAGAGCAATCACCGCAGCGGATACATTCGCGGTCATTTATCTGGTATACATCCAACTTGCATGATTTTACACAAGCGCTGCATCTGACGCAGCGGTGCTTATTTACACTAATGCCAAATAAGGCATACTTGTTGAACAATGAATATATCGCCCCCAAAGGGCAAAGAAAACGGCAAAACGGCCTAAAAACAAAAACACTAGTCAAAAGTATAACCGCAAGCCAAACCAGTCTCCACCTGAAAAGTGCACCCGTAATTGCCCGTAAACTCGCATTAGCAAGCACAAGCGGTATACCAGCCTGCAGTGTCCCCATCGGGCATAAATATTTACAAAAGGCAGGCGTGCTAACTCCGTTAATCCACAAAAAATGCAATGGAAGATACACAACAAAAATTAAAAATACTGTGTACTTACACAAGGACAGCCAACGTGTAAATATGTTTTTGCGTAATTTTGGAGACGGGATTTTGTTAAGCATATCTTGTACCAGCCCAAAAGGGCACAAAAACGCGCAAATAGCCCGTCCCAATAAGATGCCAAATAAAAGCAATACCCCCGTTATGTATAGTGGTAGCTTATTCCTGATATCTCCCAGGGCAGTTTGAAAGCTACCCAAAGGGCATGCCGCGACAGCTCCGGGACAAGAATGGCAATTAAGCCCCGGTACGCACAAACCCTTTAGTCTACCTGTGTATATAGTACCCCGCAAGAAGCCAACAAGGTTGGCATTGTACAAAAGCGCGGACACGACCTGAAAATACCTGCGCTTACCCAATACCAACACACTCCAAACATATAACAACAGCCCTGCGGAAAGTATCTAAGAAGCCACTTTGAATTATACCGATGACAATAAGAAATACTGCCAATACAATAAATGCATAGCTGATTATTTTCTTCTGCATTATGCACCCCCTAGCTAAAGTATACGAAGTCAAGTTGTTTATGTCTACCGCCCCATGTAACCAACTTGCACAGCAACCAACACACATATATACTAAAAAAAAGTATGAAATGGGGATTACAATGAAAAAAGGTGCATTTATTGCCTTCGAGGGCCTAGACGGCTCAGGCAAGACAACACAGTTTAACGCAATAATGGATAAACTATCAAAGCTAAATATCACATGCAAAGAGGAAAGAGAACCCAGTGACCACAACCCCATAGGCCTAATGATACGTGACATTGTAAAGGGCACGCACGGGATTGCTGTCTCCCCAATATCCCTAGCCAAACTTTTTTCTGTAGACAGGTACGAGCATGTAGTAAATGATATAAAGCCATTCATCGACAATGGCGGGCATGTATTAATAGACAGGTATATTGTTTCAAGCTTCGCATATCAAGGCTTATCATGCTCCTTTGATGAGATATATTTCTATAACAAAGACGTGATTAAACTACTGATGCCTGACCTAACCATTTTTATAGACACAGCTCCCGCAATATGCCTGGACCGTATCAACAAAACCCGCATAGAAAAAGAGCTCTTTGACGACAAAGGCATAGCCCTACAACAAAAATACTACGAAGCAATAGACAAGCTAAAACACGATGCCAACATCTTAACCATAGACGGCAACCAGCCATTGGATCTAATCACCAACGAGATTTGGAAGGCCATAGAGCCATATATGTGTAGATATCAGCAGTAACACCCAATAAAACCATATATCGAAAGGGGCATAATTTATGCACATTGTTGTCGTGGAAGACGACAAGCATATAAACGAAGTAGTATCCGAATACATGAAAGAAGCAGGTTATACCGTAACAACGATATTTGACGGCAAAACCGCTAATGATATGCTAGAAAAAGATATAAAGGCTGATTTATTTATACTGGATATTATGCTACCCCACGTTACGGGGTTGGCTTTACTAAAATCTATACGCGAGCATGAGCATCATACAGAGACTCCCGTCATCATGCTGACCGCAGTAGTAGACGAGTATACCCAGCTACTAAGTTTTGAAGAGTTGGCAGACGATTATGTAACAAAGCCCTTCTCACCCAAGGTACTGGTAAAAAGGGTACAGGCATTGCTACGCCGCAAGTCCAATACATCTTCTACAATAAAAACAGGCATACACATAGACATAGACAGCTATATCGCATATGAAAGCGGCACACCGGTTA
Organism: Defluviitaleaceae bacterium; assembly: GCA_009785605.1. GTDB lineage: Bacteria > Bacillota > Clostridia > Lachnospirales > WQUN01 > WRAN01. The sequence goes on from WQVY01000066.1 coordinate 7,539, forward strand.
AACTTACCCTGCGTGAGTTTGAGCTGTTAAAACTCCTAATTCAAAACCCAGGGCTTGTGTTTACCCGCCAGCAGCTACTAGACGCCGTATGGGGATACGACTACTTTGGGGACGAACGGGTTGTAGATGTTCATATAAAGAATTTGAGAAAGAAATTTTGCGGGCAAGTCGTTGCTACCGTCAAGGGCGTTGGCTACCGCTTAAATGTGGAATCGGTATAGTGAGGTGTTCATGAAAAAATATTTACCTTTAAGCGGGTTGGGTTTTAAGACCTTTATCATGGCTTTAATACTTATGACAGCAGTTATGATTATGACACTTGGTATCTTGTACAGGCAATTGCCCAGGCAATATCTAAACCATATAACAAGCCGGCTAGACCAAAACGTGGACTTTCTTATCCAAGATTTGATGCAAATTACAGATGCAGAAGTTGTACAGCAACATATTATTAACTTCTCTACGCTAAATAACGCAGTGGTGATGTCTTTTGACGTAAACGAACAACCGCTAATAGAGTTTACAAGCCTTTTTACGGCAGCCAACATGCCCATGCTGTCAATAGTAACAACAAACCCTGACAGCACGATGGCAGATGATATACCTTACATGACACATGTAGGTTACTATGATGCACAACGTGCTCCAGTTATAACAGGAATAACCCCAGATGGTATAAGTCATGGTCAATGGCGATTTATCCCAGCAAGTAATATTAATGCAATTCCACTTTCCATTTCTGCATATGCCGGAAGCAATTTTATGCGGTCGGACGAAGACATAACCATTGTAAGAGCTATACAACACCCAGAAATAGGATATATGGCATTTTCTAGTACTTTGCAGCCTATATATCAGGCACAAGCTGTAATCTTGGCTATGATTCCATACATGGCGGCGGCTGGTTTTGTTGTTGCGTTAATTTTTGCGCTCCTTTTTTCCCAAAACTTTACTAAGCCAATAATCAAAATTGCCGATGCCGCATCCCAAATGCGCCAAATGACCCCAGGAGTAGTATCTGGCATTACGTCCAATGACGAAGTGGGACGGCTGTCTCGCACGCTAGACAAACTTTATCAAGACTTGTGCGCAAATATTAGTGAACTGCACACACAAATGGAAAAGACAGCACAGCTAGAGCGCTCCAAGACCGACCTCATGCGCGCCGCAGGGCATGAGCTAAAGACCCCAATATCCGCATTAAGCGGAATGCTTGACGGGATGATAGACAAGGTGGGTGCATACAAAAACCACGAGCAATACCTCCCCGAGCTAAAAACCCAAACACAACGGCTCTCTAAGCTGGTTAACGAAATCCTAGTTGCATCAAAAGCCGGCGATGTAGACAACAACATGGATATCACAGCCGTTGATATAGATGCGATAATAGACGAAACTATACAGCAGCACTTACCAATGGTAGAAAAAAAAGAGCTAAAACTAAATATAGACCCAAGCCAGGGGTTCTCGTATGACACAGATAGGCGGGTACTACTAATTGTCCTGTCTAATTTATTGTCCAATGCCATAAAGTATGCACCTCAAGGTGGGGATATAAATATCGGCATACTATCAAAAGACGATTGCAATGTCCTGATTATAGAAAACCAGTGTACGCACGTAGACTCCTCACAAATATCCAGGTGGTTCGAGCCTTTTTATACGCCAGAGTACAGCCGCGATAAGTCCAAAGGCGGGACAGGTCTAGGTTTATACATTGTTAAGAAAAACTTAGATACGCTTGGCTTGCCATTTGAAATAAATACGTCAGGTGACTTTGTAAGATTTGAGATTATTTTTACCTTCATATAAACTTCATATCAGCTTCATTCAAAACCCATATTAACCGCTTATCATAAGCCCATCAAATAATTTTTGGAGGGCTTTTTTTATGAAAAAGTTTTTTGTAACCATGTGTATGCTATTGACTATGCTTGTCTTAGCGGCGTGTAGCAGAGGTAACGGTGACCCAATTAACATCACGCAACACGACCCACCACCCAACCAAAACGCGACCAACCAAGACGACACAATAGCATCGTATCAGCAAAACATCACACAACCACTTGTAAGCGAGCCACTAAGCGGTAACCTCACCATTTCTGCATTTGATAGTGCACTAATGGGCCCATTTTTGGAGCAAGCAGCAGAGTTATTTACCTACAGGCACCCAGGTGTAAGTATCACTGTAGATGTATTTTCTGCTGTGCCTGAAGTTATGGAAATCGAGTTGGAAGACGGCACAATGGGGCACGTCATGACAATGACAGGCGGGCCACACGAAAGCCGGGATTATATAAACCAGATTAACACAGAGCTTATGAGCGGCCGGGGGCCGGACATCCTAAGCCTTGATATCTTACCGTTTCACAGGTATGCCCAGGTAGGGCAACTAGCTAACCTGCGAGAGTTTATGGACAATGACCAAAGCTTTAATATAAACGACTATCGCCCAAACATCTTGGATGCAATTAGCACAAACAACGAGCTGTATATGTTCCCTATCACTATCGATTTTAGATATCTGGCTTTTGACAGCAGCTTACTTACCAACCAACAAGATACTCTTACTGCAAGGCATGCTTTTACGTTTGAGGAGCTGTTTGATATAGCGCGCCCGTTTTTAGGACATACCCGTGCTGGTGGGTACGACCACCGTATGATTGCCATGCAAGAGATGCAACTTTTTACCAGTATGCTTGACTTGTACCAGAGTTATTTTATTGACATTGGTAACCGCAGGGCCAACTTCACAGACGGTGTGTTTGTAGAAATGCTTAATCAAATCCAAGACTATATTGCTGCAGGTTATTTGCAAGAGCGTTGGGAAGAAAACATGAGCATGATTGGCGGCACAGCCGCAACACAGCGGTATTTTTATAGGTTAAACTCAGCGCTAATGCTGTTTAATGAGTTTAATAGAGACGATGAGAACAGGATGTCTATGGACTTTGGTGTTGGGATAACAGATGACGACCTGGTTGCGGGGCTTTTGGGTAACTCTCTTGGTCATGTTCCTTTCTCGCTGGGTGGTAGGCATGGCGGCGCGGCGTTTGGGATAAATGCCAACTCCCCCAACCAAGAGCTTGCGTGGGAATTTATTAAATTTTTATCCAGCGATGCACTAATAGAAATACTTCGCCCACCGGGTGGGATACCCCTATATGTAAGTGCACTTGAGCATATGGCACAAATGTGGGCTACTGGCCAGTTTTTTACTGGTGCCAATGAAAGAAGTGAGCTTGCGCTAACAGCAGTAGAGCAAGCAAGAGTTGACGCATACATGGAAACAGTAAACCGCTTTATGGATATGTTTAATACCTTTAATGTCACAGACACGATTATTAGGGATATGGTGCTAGAGGCCGTAAGGGATTATTGGGCGGGTGATATAAGTGCGCATGACTTGGCCAATAGGCTGCAAAGCAGTGTCCACTTGGTTCTCAATGAATAGTATTAAGCGACATGCCGGTTTATTGTTTATATTGCCGGGGCTTATGGGGTTTGTACTGTTTTACTTGCTGCCTTTTATGGTATCTGTTTGGTACTCGTTTATGAGCCGCCCCGCGGGTGGGGAGTTTGTGGGACTTAGTAATTATATAGACCTCCTGCAAAGCCCCGCCTACCGGCTGGGACTTAGGAACACACTGGTGTTTATGGGATTATCTGTGCCGCTTAATATGATTCTATCGTTGGTTGCGGCCATGCTTATAAAAAACACCGGGCGGTTTAAGCCGCACTTTGTACTTATTTTTCTAATCCCGCTTGTTATCCCCTCTGGGGCGATGGTGTTTTTTTGGAGGATGTTCTTTTCCAGTGATGGATTTCTTAACAATATATTGTCCAGTCTTGGCTTTGAAGGTGTTAACTGGCTCAACTCCGAATATTCTATGTTCACTCTACTTATTATTTTTGTGTGGAAGAATTTAGGGTTTAACTTAGTACTGTTTCTTTCCGGGCTTAGCAATGTCCCTAAAGAGTACTACGAAGCTGCCAAAACAGACGGGGCCGGTGTGTTAAGGACGACAATAAGCATTACCCTACCCTGCTTGATGCCCATCACTGTAATTGTGCTGCTAATGTCTATTATCAACTCCTTTAAAGTATTTCGCGAGGTGTATTTGCTTATGGGTGCATACCCCAACCACAGCGTGTACATGCTTCAGCATTTTATGAACAACAATTTCTTTTCGCTTAATTATCCGCGGCTTACCTCTGCTACTACATTACTTTCGGCCGCTATGGCGGTTATTACTTGGGGGTTAATTTGGTTGGAAAGGAAGGCTTCCCATGACTAGACAGGGGTTTTATATCGCGTCTTTGGTTATTATCACATTCGCAAGTGTTTTGTTTATGTTCCCGCTTATGGTCACATTTACAAACTCGTTTATGAGTGAACAAGAAATACTTTTGCACTACCGTACAGACTTGTCGCTGTTTGACATTGTAGATGGGGTTTACAGCAGGTTTATATCTTTCCGGCTCATCCCAAGGGATTTTAGCCTTTTCCAGTACCGTACGGTGCTTATAGATAGGCCGCTATTTCTTATGCTGCTTGTAAACTCCATTCGCATTACCGCACCCGTGACTATTGGCAATATGGTGGTTTCGCTTTTGACTGCATATGGTTTTACATGCTGGCGCTGTAAGCGGAAGGAAATTTTGTTTTTTGTTTATATTGTTGTGATGCTTATGCCTTTACAGGCTGTGCTTGTGCCCAACTTTATTGTTGCAGACTGGCTAGGGCTGTCCCGCAGCCACTGGGCGATTATATGGCCGGGGATTTTTGCGCCATTTGGCACATTCTTGCTAAGGCAGTCTATGAAAGGCATACCCAACGAATGTTACGAAGCCGCGCAAATAGATGGCGCTGCAGGGATAAAAGTTTTTTTTTATATAGTAGTGCCACAAATGAAGTCTGGGATTACGGCCCTTGCTATGCTGGTTTTTATAGAATACTGGAATGTGGTAGAGCAGGCGGTTATTTTTATCCGGGATTTTAACATGGAGCCGCTAAGCGTGTTTCTATCCAGGATAGCCGACGGGCGTGTTGGGTTGATATTTGCTGCTAGTAGTGTGTACATGCTATTACCCTTTGTATGGCTACTAGCCGGGCAAGAGCATCTAGAAAAAGGTATAGAACTTTCTGGGATTAAGTGAAATATATTTGTTCCGCCAACGAAGGAGGCATGAATTAAACAATGAACGAAAATAAACGAAGCCCTGTATTAAACAAAAAAATACGTGTGGCGATAATTGCGCCTATTGTGCTTTTGATATTTATTTTTATGTCGGGGGCGATTTACAACTTTAACAAGCCTACCATAACCGCGGCCCTTCCTACACGTGGGCATATTAACCACCGCGAAGTAACATCCGGCATAGTGCGGTATGCCGAAACGGCAGAACTTTATACAGAGTTAGCTGGCTGGGTTAGCAAAATCCTAGCGCGTGAAGGCGACAGTATAGCCACAGGCCAACCCATAATAGAAATGGATTTCCGCACAAGCCCAACAGAAGTATATGAGCAAATCGAAAATCTGCGCACACAAATACAAACAGCTATTGCAGAAATAGCAGAGCAAATAAACGGTCTTAGTATAGAACGGCAATCAGCAGCTATTGAGCTAGAAAAAATCGACGCAGATATAAACGAAACACTGCACCAAATGGCAGAGCATCAAAATGAAATATTTAGGCCCACAACCGTTACACATTTCGATATACAACAAGGCTACGATGAAATTGCTGACGCGCTTAGATACTTGAACCAGACCACTGCCCTATACGAAGCCGGAATTGCCACAAGGCAAGAGCTAACAAGTGCAGAAAGCGCGTTGACCAACCTTGAAACAACCCAAGAACAACTGCATATACAGTACCAGCAAAGTTTACATGATTGGCAAACAAGCCATGCCGATAGCCTACGCAACCTAGAAAACCAGCTAGAAGCACACCAAAGAGCCAGGCGCACTAGAAACCTAAACACAGAAAACATACTCCTACGCGAAGAAACCATGCGTAGGGAGCATGCAAACAGGCTGGCAAACTACGAGCGCCGCATAGCGGAATATAAACGCAAACTTGAAGGGTACGAGCACACAACAATATTGTCGCCGGCAGAAGGTATAGTAACAGACTTACATGTCAACCAAGGCCAGCATATTTCTGCCAACCAGCTACTTGCCGGTATTGGGCTTATACAATATTTTGTAGTAGAAGGCGAAATCCCTTTAAGCAATAATTTTGTAACGGCTGGTGATGTTGCAAGGCTCAGAAATGCACAGGGTGCAATGGAGGGTGTAGTCACCCAAGTTATCCCTCAAGAACATGCCAAAAAGGTTGTTATAGCCATAGATACATCCACGCGTGCTGTCACAGCGGGTGAGACATTTACAATCACTTTTGAAGAAAGCGGAAGCGATTCTGTAGTGTTGGTGCCCAACTCTGCCATAGGTCGCGATGGCGACGGTTATTTTATTAAGCAAGTGCGGCGGCGCAGGGGTATTTTGGGGCAGGAGTTTTATACCCGTAGGCATAGTGTTATTGTTGGCGACTCAGACGACCAATACACCGCAATTATCCAAGGCATTACATTCTTCGAACCAATTGTTGCGGTAAGTGACCGGGCTTTTAGTATAGGGCAGAGCATAAGAATACGAAACGAGGACGATTTCTTTGCTAACTAAAATAAAGGCAATGTGTTTGATACTGGTACTTATTATGCTTACTGGGCTTGTAACAGCTTACTATCACGCACGGGCGCACGAAAGTTTGCTATTTGCTATACCCAGGATAAGCGGTACAAACGTGTCTGCACAATTTCTAAGGCAAGCAAGCGACATGGGCATGATTGTGACGTACGAAAACCGGCAAGCTACGACCATTTCTGTACTGGGCAACTCCCACAACGTAGTCTTGGTTAGCACAAATCATGACTTACCGTTTGTGATGGGTCACCATATCGTCCACGGCCGTTTTTTTAGCGAGTATGCCTTCAAGTATGGGCACCGTGTAGCAGTACTAAACAAGCAAGCGGCTTTTGCATTATTTGGGAGTGTAGAGTCAACAGGGAACGAAATTATTATGAACAACATCCCCTACATTGTTGTAGGGGTAATTAACGACGCAGACCGCGACGGGCTAAATATATATGTACCCGCTACCCTACTATGCGACACAGCTACAGCTATAGCCACCAACCCCAACATGTCCCCCACTCTGTCAAAGATGGGAATACTTAGCCAATGGCAACACATGGGTATAGATGGCCATAACTATATATTTGTGGATTTTGAAGTTTTGCAAACCGTTATACGTGACAAAACCATCCTGGTTATTGCGATATTCTTAATCACGGCCATGGTATTTATTTTGCTAAAAACCATCAGCGCTGTAAAAAAACAAGTCAAAGATTTAGGCTTCCTTGCGCGCAATTTTTATTTAAGACAAGTAATTCTAAAACCGCCTACATGGAAGCTAACGGGCTTA
>WQVY01000067.1 GCA_009785605.1 Defluviitaleaceae bacterium
CCATTGCTCGCACTGCCCGCGTTTTGCTTTTATAGCCACAGCAGCGGTTAGTATCCCCTCTTGCGGCATGGCACCGCCGCCGGCTAGGCTGGCTTCTGATATTATGGTTATCTCGCCACAGCCATCTAGTTGTTCTTGTAATATTTGCGCTTTATCTTGCAAGCCCTCTGGTGTATAGCATAGCATCCTTAGTGTTGGGATTTTTTTTATAGCTGTATCTGGGTCAAGATAAAGCCGAAGTGTTGCCTCCAGTGCCGCAAGGCATAGTTTATCAATGCGCATGGCCCGGGCCAGGGGGTGTGCTTTCATCTTGGCTATCCACTTACCCCGTCCCGCTATTAGCCCCGCCTGGGGCCCGCCCAATAGCTTGTCCCCACTAAATGTTACAATATCAACCCCGGCTTTTATACTATCGGCAACAACAGGCTGGCCATGGATGCCATACTGCGCAAGCGGTACCAAGCACCCGCTGCCCAAATCTTCTATAAGCGGGATGTCATGCTTTGCCGCTATACCGGCAAGCTCCTCAAGTCCAGGTTTTGCTACAAATCCAGTCATCACAAAGTTACTGGTATGCACCCTAAGCAGCGCGCCTGTTGTTTCTAGATTAATAGCGCGCTCATAATCTGCGGTGTGGGTCTTATTTGTAGTCCCAACCTCCACCAAGCAGCAACCAGACTGGGCCAGTACATCTGGTACGCGAAAACTCCCGCCTATTTCTACAAGCTCGCCCCGCGACACAATTACATCCTTTTGCCCCACTGCCGCAAGTGCCAGCATCACGGCTGCGGCATTATTGTTAACAACCATAGCCGCCTCTGCACCTGTTAGCTGCGCAATCAGACCTTCTACATGCACATGGCGGCTGCTGCGCTCACCCTTGTTTATGCAGTACTCGAGATTAGAATAGTCCATAGCTGCGTTGCGTACTGCCTCAAGCGCTTCACGCGCAAGGGGTGCACGGCCCAGGTTGGTGTGCAATATAATCCCCGTTCCGTTAACTACACGTTGCAAGTTTGGCTTGTTGGATTCGTTAAAGCGCTTGGCTGCTTCCCCTGCCAATGCATCGCCGCTAGGTAGCGCATCCACATGCCCGCCCAGTATGTCACGGCGCAAGTCGTCCAATACACCACGCACTGCTTGTGTAAGCAACGTACTGCCTTCCAACTTTGAAAGCGGCGTATGCAATAGTAACTCATCCACTTTGGGAATCTGCCTTAACAGTTTATTTGTATCGCGCATTTATAAGTGCACCTTCTTTTATTAGGCTTCTCAAATCAGACAACAACACTAATCATATCCCTGTAAATATCACGGGATATAACCCCTATAGCCAGGGATTTTATCTTGGCCTTCTTCTTCACATAATGAGCCTCCAGCGCATCGCATATCTCAAGAGCCAGAAAATTTTGCAATGTCCCACGCAAGTACGGTATTGCTACGGTTTCCAAGTAAGTGGTAGATTCTTCGGAATTAAGGGTCATAAGATGCCCAAAGGCTTCAAACACTACGCCAAACATCTTCATCTCGCCTTCGGCCAATGTTTTCCCTTCTTTTATGACAATTTTTGCTTTCGTGACTTGGTTCGTTTTCATTAGTATTTTTGCTTTACACGAAAGGCTAATCATGTACTGCACTTTTATATGCTTGGCTAGTAACAATGCTTCTTCACACAGTATTAGGGCTTCGTCATGGTTGTCAAGATTCATGTGTGTAAGAGCTAAGTCAGAAAGCAATGTTGATATCAGCAGGGGCTCGTTAGTCGTCCTGGCAAGTGCCAGCGAGGATTCGTACATTTTTTTTGCACTATGATAATCGCCAATTTGCATATGACAGGACGCTGTCACCCCATCAATCATCGCCCCAAGGGGGTTAGTATGGTCGCCAACATAGACCATCTTTGCCCGCTCAAAAAACGATAATGCCAAAAAGGGCTTACCCTGGCTGTTGTACATATCTCCTATTGTAACCAATAGCAAAGCCTCTTCATTTATATCAGGCAGCTTTATATCAAGAAGCATTTTCATGTACTCTATTGCCTCTTTTACATTGCCTTGATAGTGACACATATAACTCTTTGCATAGTAATAAAGATACTTGGCTTCTTTGCTTAGTTCGCCCATAGAGGCATCAGCATTTTCCAGTCGCTGTTTAATACCATCAAAATCTTTTTGCCTAAACAACATTTGCGACTCTATCATCTGGTACATGACTAATAAATCTCTCTCAAAAGGCAGGTACAAAATACAAGACAACTCGCTTTGCATGTCTTGTGCTTCGCTATAGCGTCTAGTGTTTAATATCCCACGCCATACCCATAGGCGGTTCTTGAAAGTAGAGCGTTCGTGCTCTAATAGCGGAGCTTTTTCAACACCAAGATATGTCCTTATTTTGGCCAGGGTTTTTGGGGTTATTTCTACTTGGCCATTCTCTATACGGCTTATAAAAACGGCATTGCGGCCTATGCCATAGGCCAGATTTTCCTGGGTTAGATTTTTTGCAGTCCTGACTTGCATTATCTTTTCGCCAAGAGGAATAGCAGTTTGCACGTAAAAAGCCCCTTCTGTAGGTAGTATTTGATAGGATTGGTGTAAAACCAACGCGAAAGCCCGCCGTTCATATAAGCAACGGCGGGCATATAAATAGTCTACTTATTATTCAACACTAGCAAAAACGGTATCCAACAACCCACGCAAGGTCGCGGCATCTTGGTAAAACCCACCACGGAATAAATTCGAAGCGTTAAAACTTTGGTCATCAGCCGTAAACCTAAACCAGATTTGCATCCTTACAGTTGTTGCATCCTCTAGCAGCATAGTGCCAACAAAGTCGACATAGTTAATATTATTGTCAGTAAAATGCGACCATGTATAATCGGTAAAAAATTGGCCAAAAGCTGTCCCGACACTTGTACCTGGATAGTTGGCTAGATAGCCATTTACGACCCTATTTATATGATATAAGCTAACTTCATTTTCGATATTTGGCCCAGTTGGCTGCGCCTCATATGTGCTGCGGGGCGCAGGAGTATGTTCATTGCCCAAGCCTTGGCCTCTGCTTAAAAAAAACGCAACTACTGCCGAAATAACTGCCAGTAGCACAATTGCAGATACAATTATTATTGTCTTTTTGTTCATCCCACCAGTGCCTTCTTCTTCCAGTAAGGCGTGATGTGTGGCTGGCACATGTTGCGGATATACGGTCTGAGGCTCTTGTGCTTGTATTGGTACTGCATCAGGCACAGGTATGGCAGGGCTAACTTCAACTGGGGTAGGTATAGCCGCCGGTGCAACCTCTGTAATATTTTGTGGTTCTGCCTGTGGGCTTTCTTCTGCTACTATCTCCGCCCCACATACATGACAAAACTTTGTGTCTTCGCTTAACTGTTGCCCACATTGGATACAAAACATGCTGTACTCCCCTTTATAATATTAATCCTTAGTATCGACTTTATATGCATGACATCTACTCTACTACATATACAAACGAGCGCCACTCGTCGCTATTTTCGAGCCGATACCTAAACCTTAGAGGGGAACCTCTAACAATTACAATTTCGGCCAACTCTGTCCACAGTGATTTTTGCATCATGTTTCCATCCACTATAGACCATGTGAACTCACGCTCGCCCCTTGATACATTAAGATACCCATTAAACTGATAAAATTGCCCCGTACCATCAGCATTAAACTCCAACCGTGGTATCCATGTCCCCAGCGGTGGGGATTGTTCCCAAGTCCCAACCATCCTGTCTGGGTTAACATTACCCATCCTGTTAACAAAGAAAAATATTGCCGCTCCTGCAATTGCCAAGACTACAATAACACATAGTATTGCCGGGAGTTTACTCTTTTTTTCTGGCATATGTGTAATCATATCGTCTGGCTCGTTATATGTTTGCCACATTTCTTGTTGCGGGGGATATTCCTTTTGGGGGTGAGTATACACAGGTTGTGGGGGTGGATTTACGGGCTGTGGTGGGATATTCATTGGTTGCTGTGGCGGAGTTTGTACTGCCTGCGGCAGTATAATCGTAGGTTGCTGTGGTGGAATTGGTACGGGCTGCGGCGGGATAATTGTAGGTTGTTGTGGTAAAACCGGTGCAGACTGCGGCGGGATATTCATGGGTTGTGGTGGAGCCGGTACAGGCTGCGGTGCAATAGGCACAGGTTGTGCATGAGTAGGTATTGGCTGCGCATGAACAGGTAAAGGTTGTATTTCTGGTGCATGAGCAAACTCTGGCTGTGGCTGTACAGGCGATGTAGGCATTGGCGGCTCAGGCACAACGGGCTGCTGTTGCGGCAGCTCTATGTGCTGTACCGGTATACGGTCGTTATATTCTGGGGTTGTTCTTTGCTGTGTTGGCTTGTATGCAGCAGGCAAGATTTGATATCCAGCAAACTCTGTCACATTGGCAGAATGAGGTTTGGACGCCGGTGCACCCGGTGCAACTTGGGGGTGGACCCTCGTATGGCTTGTATCAGCAATAGCCCGCAAACTAGGCTTTGCAGGCTTTGGAAATGTTGGTGCTATTGGGTACTCCATTGGGTCCGAACCGTTTGCATTTTTAGGCGCAGGGTCATCTGGGTCAAGCTCTGCAGTTTGGCCGGGATAAAATGTATAATCCATCTCTGCAGACGGTATGGGTGCAGCCATATGCGGGCGTTGTTTGTTGTAGCCTGTAGTCTTTGACTTTGTTTCTACATTGCGCTTTGGAGCGATATTATAGCTCATAAAGCCAGCACTACCTTCACGCTTTGCCGCCGATATATCATGTTCATAACCGGTTGCATGTGGCGCTTGCTCTTGTCCATGACTAGTGTATGAATCCCCACCGCCACCCAGTTCGGCCAATGACGCAGGGTGGTTAAGCAGGTTAACCGTTTCACTGATATTATTAACAGCCTTGGCCCCACATTTTTGGCAAAAGCGCGCCCCAGCTGGTGATTTATTCCCACATTTCGAACAATACATTGTTCGGCCTCCTTACATATGTTTCGATATGTACTCCCAACGATTATAACTGTGCCCTTTACAAATCGCAACGCGGTACTATAACATACCTATTACAATTAGGCGAAATCGGCAAAATTTTATCATTTTATCGCGAGTACATTGCAATCATAATTTAAATCATATTTTTTGTTGACATCGCAAGGAATATTCCCTATAATGCGGCAAGTGCGCGGAGAAGTACCCAAGTGGTTGAAGGGGCTCGCCTGGAAAGTGAGTAGGTCGTTAGTAGCGGCGCAGGGGTTCGACTCCCCTCTTCTCCGGGATACATGGGCGAGCAGGTTTGAAATCTATGATGTACGGGTTTCAAACCAACCAGCCCGTTTGTTAGTACTCAAGCGCTTTTTAAGGGCCCTTAGCTCAGTTGGTTAGAGCGCCCGGCTCATAACCGGGTGGTCCCGGGTTCAAGTCCCTGAGGGCCCATTTTATGCAAGCAATAAACCGCATACAGCGCGGTCTCGCAGCAAGGCCATGCAACCTGGGGCATATGCCCCATAGCAAAGGAGGTAAATGCAATGATTTCCCCAAAAAGAAGAACATCCAAAGCAAGACGCGACAAACGACGCAAGCAAACATGGAAAATCTCCATGCCCAACTTAGTAAAATGCCCCAAGTGTGGGGAGTTGGCCCAGTCTCATCGCATGTGCAAGAATAAAAATTGCCAAACATACAACGGGCGCGAAGTATTGCCTCTGGCAGAATAATCACATGAGCAATCCCACAAGCAAGCTTACCATAGCAATAGATGCTATGGGTTGTGACCTTGGCCCATCTGTAGTAGTGGATGGGGCCATACAGGCATCTCGGGTTTTCCCGGGGGTAGGGTTAATATTGGTTGGGCAAGAAGATTTAATACAAGCCGAGCTTGCTAAACATGAAAACACATCACAGCTTTCTATACTACATGCATCGGAAATAATCACCCCCGACGAAGTACCAACTTCGGCCATAAGGCAAAAGAAGGATTCGTCTCTTGTAGTGGGGCTAAAGGCAGTAAAAGAAGGCCAGGCATCTGGCTTTGTTTCTGCGGGTTCTACTGGTGCGCTTCTTACCGGTGCAACGGTTATCGTTGGCCGCAAACAGGGCATAGAGCGCCCTGCACTTGGTGCACCAATACCCACCAGGCGTGGCTATACACTTTTGGCAGACAGCGGCGCAAACATGGATTGTAAAGCTACTTATCTGGTACAGTTTGGCCAAATAGGTGCAGAGTATATGGAAAAGGCCCTTGGGGTAAAAAACCCTAAAGTGGGCCTTATTAACGTTGGCACAGAAGAAGAAAAAGGCAACGCCGTCGCAAAAGAAGCATATACCATGCTTGCAGAAAGCGGTCTCAACTTTGTAGGCAACATAGAAGCACGGGAGCTTCCCGCAGGTGCGGTAGATGTAGCTGTATGCGATGGGTTTGTGGGCAATATTGTACTAAAATTTATGGAGGGTTTAGCCTCTACCATGATGGGCATGATAAAAGAAGAACTAATGTCCACAACCATGTCCAAGCTTGGAGCCTTTATGGCCAAGGGTGCCTTTGGCAACATAAAAAAACGTTTCGATTATCGTGAAGTAGGCGGCGCGCCATTTTTGGGACTTAAGTCGCTGGTTGTTAAGGCTCATGGCAGCTCTGATGCGTTTGCCATGAAAAACGCCATAATCAAGTGTATCCAATTCGAAAAAGGAGCGATATAAATGGAATTTGAAAAAATTAGAGACGTAATAGCCGATCAAATGGGCGTAGACAAAGATAGCATCACACCAGATACATCATTTCAGGATGATTTGAACGCAGACTCGCTAGATATATTTCAAATAATATCAGAACTGGAAGACGTTTTTGGCATGGAGTTTGCAAACGAAGATGCAGACAAGATACGCACAGTAGGCGATGCCACCCAACACATAAAAGAAGCCCTTAAATAAAGCATAATTGCAACTTTCAAGCATTGAATGGAGAATACAATGAACGATTTTACTGACATACAGGCGCGCTTGAACTACACGTTCAATGCGCCTATTTTATTACGCAAAGCTATGACCCACGCATCATATGTAAACGAAGAAGGCCTTAAAGCCGATGAATCTAACGAGCGGCTGGAGTTTTTGGGCGACGCTGTACTTGAGGTTTGTGTTAGCGACTTGTTATACCACCGCTACCCCAGCCTACCAGAAGGCAAACTTACCCAGCGGCGGGCGGGGCTTGTGTGCGAGCCAAGCCTTGCAAAACTTGCCCGTGAGCTAAATATTGGCAGCACACTGCTTATGGGTGCCGGCGCTAGTCAGTCTGGTGGGCGGGAGTTAGACTCGATATTGTCTGACGCTATGGAGGCGCTACTTGGGGCGATCTATCTAGATGGCGGTTACAGCGCTGTACGTGAACTGATTCACAGGCTTATGGCACCCATTGTGGATACTATTAGCGCACCACCCAAGGACTATAAATCGGTCTTGCAAGAGATATTGCAAAAAAACACTAAGGAGACGGCAGTATATACCATAGTGGAAGCAAACGGCCCTTCGCACAGCAAGGTGTTTGTGGCCGAAGTTTCCCATCAAGGAAAGGTGCTAGGTATGGGTCGCGGGCATAGCAAAAAAGATGCTGAGCAAAATGCGGCTCATGAAGCGTTAACGGCCATGAAAGCAGCTTCTAACACGAATTATAAGTAAAGGAGCCCGACTATGACGCAACAGACGAAAAAAATATCTATTGTTGTCACAATCTTGATAATTATTGCTTTGGTGATAGCGTTCAACGACCCACGGGCGCAACCACAACAGGTAGAGCACCGCACTGCGGAAGTAGAGCCCCAAAGGGTTAATATTACCTCAATAGAAGGCCCAATTTCCCAAGTTGCCGCCGGGTATGGTACGTCTTTCGCCCTTCAACCCACAGGCGAGTTGTGGGCATGGGGTTTGTATTTTGACGGCGAAGGACAATACAACACAGACGCACAGCTTATGCATATACCTGGTGGTGCTGCATATGTTTCTGCATTTGGGCATGTTGAACATGATATGCGCGCACCCCTTCAAAGCCACGCAATGACCATCTCTACAGACGGTGCATTGTGGGGTTTTGGTGCCAATTTTTTTGGCCAGCTTGGGGTTGGTATGTATAGAAGCATCGGTTACCCCGTAAGAGTGATGGACGGTGTGACGCATGTAGCTACCGGGAATGCAAAAACAGCCGCCATCACATCCGCTGGCGGCCTGTATATGTGGGGCCTTAACCAGAGCGGGGAGCTAGGTTTTAGTCCTACCATTGCCGTAGGCTCTATATATCCCGCGTGGTTAAGAGATGATGCAGTATCTATTGCGATAAGCCACGAGCATGTATTAATAACAAAAGCCGATAACAGCCTGTGGGGTTGGGGACTCTATTCTGGGCTTGGTATTGGTGTGACATACCCCACCATACCGGTTTTTAGACGCGACTTTCTTGGTAGGCCTATTACTGAAGATTTAACAGCTATCCCTGACCCAATAACACATAAAATCATGGATAATGTAGCTGCCGCTGCTGTGGGTGGCGGGCATTCGTTAGCCCTTACAACAGGTGGTGTACTGTATGCATGGGGCAGGAACCTTGAAGGGCAGGTAGGCAGCGGCATATCCAACCATGAGCCATATCCACATAGGTTGCCATATCCCGTCATGATAAAAGAGGGTATTGCAAGCATAATAACCGGCACACACAACTCTGCAGCGATTACTTATGACGGGGAACTTTATGTATGGGGGCTTAACAATAGCGGCCAAATTGGCAACGGCACCAATATAAACCAACCAACCCCTGTAAAAATAATGGACAATGTCGTACAACTAGCCATAAGTAACGGTATCGACAGCGTTCACATGCTGGCAATAACAGCCGATGGCAGCCTTTGGGGCTGGGGGTGCAACAGGTTTGGCCAACTGGGCATTGCCCCTGATGTGGTATATATGAGCAATGTGCCTGTCATGATTAGGGCCAGCTCTCACACCACGGTTACACACTAACCTTTAACCATTGCACATACATCATGTAGGCTGCCGCATATGGCATATGCATTCTTACGGGTTATTTCCGTTGGCGGCACCAAGTCAGGCACAACTATCACGCGCATACCTGCATTGTATGCGCCCATTGCGCCTGGGTTTGAGTCTTCTAGCACAATACAGTCGCTTGGGGCAGTATTACATACCTCTGCGGCTTTAAGAAAAATATCTGGGGCTGGTTTGCTGTTGGCTACCATGTCGCCGCCAATGATACAAGCAAAACGATGCGCTATGTCTGCTAACGTAAGCTTGTGCAGTGCCCTGTTGTAAGCTGTGGATGTAGCCACGGCTTTTTTTATACCCAGCTCGTCCAGTATATCTAGCAATTGTAAAAGGCCAGGCTTTAGAGGCACACCATGCTCCACAAAATGCCTGTCTACATCTTTATGAATTATGGTTAGGGCTGTCTCATAATCAAAGTCCTGCCCCAATGCCTCTAGCATATGAGTCTTACATAGGTCACGGTTAAAACCTATTACACTCCTAGAAAGCTCGTCAGAAATAGTGACGTTTAACTCCTTTGCGGCCACTTGCCACCCGGCTATAGCCAGTGGCTCTGTGTCCAGCATTAGACCATCCATGTCAAAGATTACTAGTTTTGGTTTTGTCATCTTTTGTCCTTTCTTGTGAAGGGTCGCCCTCAAACAAGGATATTAATTTATAGTAGAAATACGAATCATAAGCTCTATCACGGCTTGCAGTAGTGCTACCCTGCCCCATGGCTTTATTTCTGCAGTTTGTATGCTTTCGCTTACGGGTGGCAGTTCTATGGCACTTGCTATCACGTGGTTGATAAGGTTGTCTAAGGCTTGCTGGGTTGTAGGAGCACCAAACCGGGATAGCACCTTGGCCACAACCGGTGCCAGGACCGGGATAATATCGTGTTGGCCATGATAAGGACCGGTATCGGATAACGCATCAGCCAATGCATCTTGGTTACGCCTTGGGCTTACATGCTTATAATGCGGCCACCCCCTGCCAATAGTTGGGGGGATATACCTTGGCCCTGCTGGGCATTCTTGCTTGCATTCTATCCGCTTGGGTACATGAGTATGTGGTGGCTGGCTATGCTGTATTAGCTGCGTATCCTGTTGTGTTTTTGTGCGTTGCTCGCGCCTGTATGCCAAGATTTCTAATACGAATGTTTCTAGTTCATCCATTGCTATTATATCCGCCATAACGTGCCCCCGCAATTCGTAATCACTTACAACCTATGCCCAGTACATCAAAATGTGCAAGGTGTCGTTAGCCGCAGCTTATTACACGTATCGCGAAACAGCTTGCCATCTACCGTTTTTAGGGATTAAATCACATGAAGGATAAACCCGTACAGTATGATTCGGGAAACAGTCCCATCAAAGGAGGCAAACATGAACAAAGAGCGTTTGATGAAATACGCGGAGCTATTGGTCCGCGCAGGTGGCAACGTACAAAAAGGCCAACCGGTTGTTATTAGCTGTAGTGTAGACGATGCCTATTTTGGCCGTATGGTGCAAGGATGTGCCTACGACGTAGGCGCGTCTGAGGTAATCATGGAGTGGAGCGATGGCCCAACCACCCGCGCCAAGTACCTCCACGGTAGTGACGAGTTGTTTGACACTTTCCCGCAGTGGACAGTAGACAAGCTAAAATACAACAACGACCGCGGGGCGGTATACCTGCGTGTAGACTCGTCTGACCCGGATTTGCTTGCCGGTGTTGACCCGTCCAGGATAAAACGCGCAACCAAAGCATCTATGGCCGCAACAAGAGAGCACTCCGCACTGCTTATGAGCAATGCCCGCCGCTGGAGTATATGCGCAGTCCCCTCCCCTGCCTGGGCAAAAAAAGTCTTCCCTGACTTACCTGAAGCCGAAGCAATAGACCGCTTATGGGGTCACATACTAAAAGGTGCTAGGGCAGATGGTGCAGACCCAATAGCAGACTGGGAAACCCACAAGCAAAACTTTGTAAAGCGTGTAGATTATCTTAACAAAAAAGCATTCAAGTCCCTAAGAATCACAACAGGTATTGGCACAGATATAACCCTAGGCCTGGTAAAAAACCATATATGGGTAGGCGGCGGCGATATGGGCAAAGACGGCGTACCATTCTTCCCCAACCTGCCAACAGAAGAAATATTCACCATGCCAGACCGCAACCAGGCCGATGGCCGTGTAGTAGCCTCTATGCCGCTATCATACCAGGGCCGCCTAATAGAAGGCTTTGAAATGACCTTTAAAAATGGCCGGGTAGAGTCATACAGCGCCAGCAAGAACCAAGAAGCACTTGCCAGTATCATAGAAATGGACGAAGGCGCCCGTAGGCTTGGCGAAGTGGCGTTGGTAGCCAACTCGTCGCCGATAGGCCAGATGAAAACACTGTTTTATAACACGCTGTTTGACGAAAATGCATCTGCGCACTTAGCTCTTGGCAAAGCGTATCCAAACAACATGGCCGGTGGGGCCGACATGACAGTAGAAGAACGCGTAGCAGCAGGGTGCAATGACTCGCTACTACATGTAGATTTTATGTTTGGCACACAGGACATGCAAGTTGTAGGCATAAGCGAAGACGGCAGCGAGACGGTATTTTTACAAGATGGCGAATTTATTGATTAGCAGTCACCTACAATAACGGGGGAAAATGGGATGTATAAATTTGCACTTATGAACGATAACAACATCATGGACATGGCGCGTCTAAGATGCGATGCCTACCCGGGCTTCGCACATACCACAAGCCTAGAGCAAAACGCCGAAAGCATTGCAGAAGCCCACAAGCGCCCCGATATCAAATACTACTGCGCATTCAAAGACGATAAAATAATAGGCGGCTTTAACATGTGGGATTTTGAAATGAACATGCGCCAGACCATGATAAAAGCCGGCGGCGTAGGTGCTATTGCAGTCGACTTATGCCACAAAAAAGAAAAAGCAGCCAGGGAAATAATGCGCTATTTTATTAGCTCTATCCGCAAAAAAGGGGCAAACATGGCTTTGCTATACCCTTTTGACTCTGCCTTTTATCACAGGATGGGGTTTGGGTTTGGCACGCTTTTACAGCAGTTACGGGTACGGCCCAGCGACCTTGTAGGTGGAGACACAAAGTCGCATATACAAAGGTTGACCGAAGACAGTGCCACAATGCTGGCGGATTTTTATAACTCCCGCATAAAGTCCACCCACGGGCTTATATCAAAGCGTGCAGAGGAGTTTGCTACAAGGCTAAAAACCCCTGCAAATAAGATATTTGCGTATGTAGATAACGGGATACGCGGATATATCGTCTTCCAGTTTAAAAAAGGAAGTGAAGAATCAGGGCTGGTAAACGATATATCTGTTAGCGAGTTATTGTTCGACAGTGCTGAGGTATTTTTGGAGCTTATGGCCTTTGTAAAAAGCCAAAGCGACCAGATACGCTATGTGATAATAAACACGCAAGACGAAGGGCTTATCCATACCATCCCTGACCCAAGAAATCATATGGAACGGATGCTATTCCCTGTGTACCAGGAGGTCTGCCGTACCGGCCTTGGCATTATGTACAGGATATGCGATGTAGAAGCGTTTTTTGGTGACATTGCAAGTTGCCGCTTTGGCAATTTGAATATGACGCTAAGGGTCAATATCCATGACAGCTTTGTCCCGGAGAACAATAAACCATTTTTACTAAGCTTTAATGACGGGCTGTGCAAGGTTGTAGCAAGTACCACACCAAGCACCAACAACAATATTGCACCTGATGCAGAGCTAAGCATAGATATCGCGGAGTTTTCATCGCTTATTATGGGCACGGTTAGCCTCACATCCCTTGTCAAATATGGAAAGGCACAGCTTTCTAACGAGTCGTATCTGGATGTGCTAAGCCGCTCGTTTTCACTTGACGAGAAACCTATCTGCCTTACCTATTTTTGATGGTTTGCAAATGTAGTTTAAGTTCGCACCGTATACTATTTCATACTTTGCGCATCATATACGCATGAAGAAAAAATATGCATTACCAATAGGCTTACTTGTAGGCTTAGCCAACGGCCTCTTTGGCGCAGGGGGCGGCACTGTTTTGGTACCGGCTCTAGAGAAATTTAAACCCCTAGAAACCCACAAAGCCCACGCTACGGCATTGGCGGTGATACTGCCGCTTTCTGTTGTGAGTGCGGTTGTGTATGTGTGGGGCGTGGATGTAGACTGGCCGGCTGTGGGCATGGTTTCAGCCGGTGGTGTTGTGGGCGGGGTGCTTGGTGCTAAGCTTTTGCGCAAGATTTCGGCTGGTTGGCTAAATATGCTGTTTGGGTTGTTTCTTGCGGCAGGGGCAATTAGGATGTTGTTTTCATGAGCTGGCTATGGTATGTACTTGCCGGGTTAGCATCTGGGATTGTAAGCGGTATGGGCATTGGCGGCGGGGCAATTCTTATACCGGCGCTAACAATTTTTCTTGGGATGGAGCAACAAGCCGCCCAAAAAATCAACCTGCTTTATTTTTTGCCCACCGCAGCAATAGCCCTTCACACCCACACTAAAAGCGGGAACATAGAAAAAAAAGGGCTCTTTAAGCTTGTGCTTTATGGGCTTGTGGGGGCTGGTGTTGGTGCAATTATTGCTGTGCATATAAATGGCCAGTACTTGCGAAAAGGCTTTGCAGTGTTCTTGCTTTGCATGGCGGCCTATGAAATAGTGAAAGGGTGCAAAAGATGGAAAACCAAGCGTTTGGCGCATTAAAAAGCCGGTTTTTGGCGGCAGATACAGATTCTAAAATTGACATTTATGTAGAAGCGGAAGATTTAACTCAAAGCCAGTACAAAGAGCTTCTTAAAATGTTTCCGCTTAAAGATTTGCATAGGCTAGAGGCAGCTCTGGCCTAGGGAATAAAAAAGCGGAAGCAGTCCAGTTTATACACTGGGTTGCTTCCGCTTTTTATGTGTGGGTTAATGTTTTCACAGTACTTGCTGCAGGTGTACTTACATCCAACCATCTATTTTTTTAACATTCATATCAAAAACCAAGTAGTTATTGGGCGAGCCGGGGTAACTGCTATCGGATGATAACCCAATAAAATCCTTGCCAAACATATCATATAAGTTTGAAGACATAGAGAGCTGTGGAAGCCTGCCTATATAGTTTTCACCATCATACAGATATGCGGCTTGTATGGGCGCTGCATATTCACCTTGCGGGGTAAAGTCACCACCACTAGCCATTACTATATATATGGCCTTGCGCCCCATTAACAGCTCTTTAAGGGTCTTGTCACCTTTGGCAACAGTAAGCTGTAGTGGCGCTGCGCTGGGTACGGAGTCATACTCCATTGACGCAACACCGGTTATGGGCAGGTTATATTGTTTAGCTGTGCGCTTAGTCGTATAGGGCGTTTTTAGCACACCATTTTCGATAAGATTGTAGCAGTCACCGGGTAAAACAATCCCCTCGCCGTCAAAGAAACGGCTAAACGTCCCCATCGCATCCCGGTTAACCAAGAAGGAAAATTTGTCACTAAAAAGTTTCTCTCCAGCTTTGCCAGAAAAAAGAGACGCGCCATTAGCGTATGAGTCGGCGCTAAGATCTGCATAGAATTTTGCTAATGCATTAAATATCCGCCCAAGGATCACAACAGGGATAGTTTCGCCTTTCTCGGCGAAG
>WQVY01000068.1 GCA_009785605.1 Defluviitaleaceae bacterium
TAGCAATCGTACTTTAAATCGGTCCCGTCTGTCGCAGAAAACGCGTTGAAACGTTCGCGATTTTCGGCTCGGACGGGACCGTTTAAAGGTGCGATTGCTATATATGCACATTTTTGTGGTTTTTGGATAGTTATTGTCTGAAATCATAGCACATACATATGCATATTATTGTTGCGTGGGCTTGTCCTTGACAAAACTGCCCAAGACATGCTATTAATAATGCGCAATTAAATATTACTTAGCGAAAGAAAGGATGACGAGACACATGCGCAATTCACAAGTCACGCCAGTCACCGACGCGAAACTGGCCCTGCAAGCCCTGAAAGATGGTAACAAGAGGTTTGTAGAGGGAAAACCTTCCCCCAAAGACGACAATAAGGACAGAGTAGAAACAATAAACACACAAAAGCCTTTTGCTATCGTTTTAACCTGTGCGGATTCCAGATGTTCCCCTGAAATCTTCTTCGACACCAAAATCGGTGACTTGTTTGTCCTAAGAAATGCTGGCAACTTTGCTACAGACGTAGAATTGGGCTCTATGGAGTTTGCAACCGCCGTCCTTGGCGCACCACTAATCGTAGTTGTTGGTCATACCAACTGTGGCGCTGTAAACACCGCGTTTGACGGTGCAACCGGCTTGCCAGAGAAGCTTCAATGCGTAATAGACGGTATTAAGCCAGGCGTAAAAGGTAGCACCAACTACGAAACAGCTACCGAAGCCAACACCAATGTTGTAGTAGACATCATCAAAGCCAACCCAACCATCAAAGGTCAAGGCACACTTATCCTTGGCGCATACTACGACTTTAACACAGGCGTTGTATCATTCTTCGAATAAACTATACTATTAGTACAATATTAGGGAGCTGTCTTGTCAAAAGCGAGGCGGCTCTTTTTTATGCCTGTAGGAAATTGCTTGCAATTTCCACTTGCATCCTAAGCAAAAGCGGCGCAGCCGCTTTTTATGCCTGTAGGAAATTGCTTGTGCATGAGTTAAGTCTTTCTATTAAACCGTACGTAATATTTATTAGTTCGATACATAGCGTGGTGGGGGTGATAGCTTGAATGAAGAAAAATACATAAAAATACTGCAGTCCGGCAGCAGGGAAGCATTTGCTCAAATTATGCAAGCGTATAACAAACTCCTTTGGGTCATAGTTGGCGGTATCCTTAACAATGTGGGTACAGCCGAAGACATAGAAGAATGTATTAGCGACGCATATGTAAGCCTGTGGCGAAACCCGGGAGCCTACGACCCTACCAAAGGCTCGCTTAAGACATATGTTGCGGCAATAGCAAAAAATAAAGCCCTGGACAGATATAGGCAACTCGCAAAAATGCGACATATAGAACTTATTGAAGCAGATGACATTATTAGTGGTGGCCAAGACCAGTGTATGTACGAATCCATATTAAAACAAGACATGTACGGCAATTTGTATGATGCAATACAAAGTTTAAAAGAACCAGACAAAGAAATAGTTATCCGCCGCTACTTTTTTGATGAAATGCCTGCAGGGATTGCTCACAGGACATCAATCCCAATAAAAGAAGTAAAGAATCGGCTGTACCAAAGCAAGTTAAAATTAAAAAAAATCCTGCAGATAGAGGAGGACATTGTCAATGGGAAATAAATTTATAGTAAACTCAAGCGACCAGCAGTTAGATGAACTGCAAGCTTACGCCCCCCCCTACACACAGCAAAATGCAGAAAATATAAAACAATTGTTTATGAAAAAGACAGCACCAAAACGCAAAATAGGTATCCGCGGTTTGTTAATAGCCGCGATTATAACCATATGCACAACGTCGGTATTGGCAGTGGGGGTATATACCAATAGCTTCGAGAGGCTAATAGAAGTACTGGGCGAAGACCAAGCCGCAATGCTACAACCGGTAGATGTACACAATATAAGCGACAGAAGGGCCACAGTTGCAGGCTTCCATATAGACGTTGTGGCTATGGGTGTGAGTTACAACGCTGTAGATCTTTTTCTCACATTGGAGGATATGTTATACAACCGCCTAGACGGTGATTTTTGGGTTGCCACTCGTTTATACATTGCCGGGGAGCGGTCTTTCCAGTCGTCACCAATATTTTCGGATGTAATTGACAGGGCACTTGATGGCACAGTTACGCTTCATACCCGCGAAGTCTTCCATGAATCAATTGCGGATAAAGAGCTGGAGCTTCTTATAGATGGTATTTTCTACAATAGCGGCTATGTCACATATGAGTTAGATTTTAATTTATCTAGCATAGTAGAACATGCACCGTATGCGTGGTTATGGGATACCCCAATATTGCAACCACACATGCATGATATAAGCATAGAGCCAGAAAGCGTATTACTAACAGGAAGCACGCGTATATCAAGCATAGGCATGATTGACGGAAGGCTTCATATCCAAGAACAGCACGACGCAATAGCTTTGCGCAACTGGAGGAGACGTGTGGTAACCCTTATTAACCCCGAAGGCGAAACTGTATACCCACTTCGGGGGACCCGCAATAATACACAAAGCGTAAGCTTCGGGATAGACCAGCAAGGTAATATTTACAATAACCAAGGCCATAATTTTACGGCTGACTTCCCATATCGGGAGTATATTTTCGAAGTAGACATACTGCGCTTAGCGGAGTACAGGCTAGAAGCGCAAATTAGCACAGAAAGGCGTGTATATCTAAACTGGACTGCCAGTTTTGAAGTCGAAGTCCCTGATGCTTATATGAAGCTTTTGATTGCCGATGAGCTAAATATAACGCTAGAACGTTTTGGTTCAACTATTAGTGAAGTACGGGTTTCGCCATATGGTGTTATAATTTTTGGTTATGCGTTGCCTGACCGGGAGTGGGTAAGTGGCGGCCTAGGTGGGATACTGGTATCCAATGAGTGGGTATTCCCACAGGTGAAAATACACACATCGTGTAGTAGCATATTGTACACATATTTTAGATCAAGGAGCCTAGTTGTTGCTACAAACAGTATTTCAGAGACTTTGGCAATAGAAGGCGACATGATTAACCTGGACAATGTTGTTGCAGTTGAAATAGACGGCCATATGATACATTTCCAATGATATGGTATAATCCCCTTTAATAAGTGCGAGGTAGCCTTCGTACAAAAATACAAGGGAGGAAAAACATGAACACAAAACAGTTAATGGACAGTGCTTTGGCCCTAGCCGGGTTAAGCGAAATGCCTCAAGACTCGGGCATCTGCGTGGAGGGTGACAAGATCAAGCGTGTACTAATGGGCGTAGACATGGACACTGCAGAGCTTCTTCTAGCCAAGGAGTTGGGCTACGACTTAGTAGTAACCCATCATCCAAGAAACACCAATATTGACATGCTAAAAGTAATGGATGCGCATATCCTTAAGCTAGAAGCCCTGGGAATGCCAAGAAACAAGTCACAAAAACTACTGGCAGAGCGTAAAGATGAGCTTAGCTTTGGCCAGCACGTATCCAACTCCAGGCGCAGTGCAAGCGCCGCAAAGCTGCTTAACATGCCGTTTATGAGCCTCCACACCCCGGCCGATGTCATAAGCGAAGCAGTTGTGCAAAAGCACCTAGACAATAAATTCGCAAACAAACCCGAAACCAAAGTGCAAGATGTAATAGATGCTTTGGAAGAAATTTGCGAATATAAAAACTCTGCAAGGAAGCCTGTAATCCGCGTTGGCGGCAAAGATAGTTACGCAGGCAAGATTTATGTGCTAATGTCTGGCCTAACAGGCCCAGGGCCGGAGGTAACAAAGGCATACTTTGAGGCAGGTGTAGGCACACTAGTGCTGATGCATATCCCTGAAAAAGATGTAAAAGCAGTAAAAGAGCAAAAAATAGGCAATGTGCTGGTAGCAGGGCATATGTCCAGCGACTCTGTCGGTCTTAACAAGATAGCGCAAAAATGGCGCGAAAGTGGTATCGAAGTTACCATGATGTCTGGTATCGTTGAAGTGTAGTGAAATAAGCATAGACAAATTGTAATATAGTAAAACAGGGCTGCCGTATGTGATATGGCAGCCCTGTTTTACTATTACCTTGATGCTGTCTATCGTCTGCCAAGCCCCAGGGCTCTAACAAGAAAAATAACTAGACACGCCCCACCAATAGAAATTAGCATATTAACGATGTTAAATGAAAAATTGCCGCCAAAACTACCAAACCCTAGCAATGAAGCAATAAAACCGCCGAGTAGCGAGCCGGCGATACCCAACACGATACTCATCAACAACGACAAATTACTTTTCATGATTAAGCTGGCAACCCAGCCAACAACCGCACCAAAAAGCAACCATAGTAGTAAAGTCAAAATCATAGCAAACACCTCCTTCCCCCAATATACAATAGTATATTTTGCACATAGCTATTTTATGCAGGTACAGGAAATGAGTTGACATAGACTTACAAAAGAAGCCTATTATACTTTTTTGCGTACAATCCCAAAGTCGCGCGCTGCTACACGCAATTTTCCTTTGCCATAGCGCTTGACCCGCCGGGCATGCTTGCGCGTCATACCAAAAAGCCAACCCAGCGGCCTAGAAAGCCAAGCAGCAACAAGCCTTAGTGGCACCAAAAGTATACGCACAACTGTAGTAACAACCCGCTTAAGATAGTTGACAACCGCCACCAATACAACAACAACCCACCGGCTAACAGTAGCAAAATATAAAAGTATCCCACATGCAATCCCAAGTAAGGTAAAAAGGCGAATCTCGCCATAACTGCGGTGCAGCATATAATAAAAAGTAAGCCCGGTAGCAGTTACCCAAAAAAACAAGTCCTCTAATGTAACTGCAAGTTTATTGTGGCGTGCGGTTTTTCTCAAAACCCTAAAAGCATCATAGAACAAGCCAATGGCTGCCCCTACAATTACTGTAGAAAGAAACAGCCAAGCTTGCCCTGTCATAGACAGTATCATTTAAACAGCTTCCCAAGTATGGACTTAGCCTTTGCTGAGCCGCCTGGGTTTTCGTAGGTGATAGAGTCTATTTCTCCTGTGACGGCGAGTTCGCCGCTATCTAAGCTAATTTTACTTACATGCAAGTTAGCGCCCCGGATGATTATTATCCCCATCTCTGTCTCACCTATTACAGATTCCTCATCAAAGGATATCACATCAATCATGCCCGACACGTTGACCTTCTCGCGTCGGTCTATTTGTAGGCTGTGCCTGGAGGTGCTTCTTTTACGTTCTTCCGGCATTGGTAGTGGCATAGTGGCCCCCTTTTCATATCTAACCGTTTGCTACAATTATATGGACAGTAAAGGCCTGATATGACTATACAGGTAACGATAAAATATTTGACACACGTGTCCAACACGTGTTACATTGAATGCGAAAGAGGGTGGTGCAATGAAGGTAAGCGAGCTAACAAACTTAGCGAAGAAACATGGTTGTTATATAAAGCGCCATGGAGCGGAACATGACATTTGGGTAAACCCGAAGACTGGTAATACTGCAAGAATCCCACGCCATCCAAGCAAAGAAATCGCAACAGGGACGATGCACAATATAATAAAAGACTTGGGGTTAAAATAAAGCACATAACAAAGAAAGGAAGATTTGATATGAAATACACATACACTGCGGTATTCACCCCAGAGAAAAACGGGTTGTATAGCGTAACATTTCCTGATATTCAGGGTTGTTATACAAGTGGCAATGATATGGCGGATGCAATATACATGGCACAGGACGTTCTATGCTTGACTATTTTTGATTTGGAACAAGATAAAAAATCTATACCTGCCGCAAGTAAACCACAAGATATAAAAATAACCGAAGGCCAGTTTACCAGCGTTATTGCTGTAGATACGGAAACATATCGAAGGTACTATGAGAACAAATCCGTTAAAAAGACACTTACGATTCCAATGTGGTTAAATGAACGAGCAGAACGTGCCAATATTAACTTTTCGGGAACTTTACAAGAGGCATTAAAAATGCAATTGCAAATCCATGAATCTCAAACAGATGTATGCATGTAGAGGATATATGTGTTACAATACTTTGGTTTCAAATTTTTATACAATTCAAGGAGGCATGATTCAAATCATGACAAGTTTAAAGAAATATCTCACAGCAATCATTTTTATGTTAGTAGTGGCATTGGCCCTAACCGCATGTGGCGGTGGCGACACTCTAGAAGGTACCTATGTAGTTGAAGGCGATGAAGACTCTGGCGTAAGTATTACTTTTACAGGCGATACTTTCAGCTTTATATTGCCGTATTCGGAAGTAGAGTTGGAATATAACTTGCCCGGAAACTTTGTTTTATCTGGTACATTTACTGTTGATAATAGTAATAATATAGTCCTATTAAATATTGATGATGATGCCCTGCGCACGTCTGTGACTGATATGGTAGATGTACTGTTTGAGTACATACTATCCGGCCCAGAGTTTGCAGAGTTTTTGGACGACCCGGAGTTTGAGGAATTTGTGACACTGTATATAGAAGCAATGCTAGATGATATGCATGATGAGCTTTTTCACGCAATGCATAGCGAGTTTACGGATATAGGTTTCCGTTTCAGCAATAACTTCGACAGGCTATACGACGACACAGACAATACCGTGTTTGTAAGACAATAATTTGGACTTATACCGAAAGTTTGTCACATATCAAAAGACCTGCTTATGAGAACACTAAGTTCTTGTAAGCAGGTCTTTTGATATGTGACAAGATAGTCTGGACTGTTTCTTACCTAATTTGCTGTGGTCAACCCCGTATCACTTTGTTCTTGGATATCTGCAATAACTGTCCCTATCTCGCGTATAGCCGCGTAGGTTTCCTGGGTAGGCACTATCTCTGCATATCCTGTCCCTGTCCTGCCCAGGACACTTGCAAAGAAGCCCTTACCGCGTACCAAGTCAACGCATGCGCCCCCCTTGCTGTACACAGTAATAACCAAGTCAGACAAATGCGCATACTTTACCAGCCCATACATACACACAACCACACATGCCCCAAAAAGTACATAGGAAAAATAATTCCCCGTTAGCCCCACGACAAAGAACGCACCAAGGCTTACGCCAAGCAGTATAAGCCTAAACCAAAATTTCTTGCGCAGTATAAAGTAAAGAGTTATCCCACTAAACCCGGCAAACAACCCCAAAACCAGGCTTAGCTGGCTCACATCTAGTACTACGGCATAGTTAATAACTTGCTCTATGTTTTGGCGCAAAAACTCTTGCGCAGGAGGGCGTGATACAAACATTGTGGTTATTGCCCACCCACCCATAAATGTTATTACCGCTACAAGTGCAGCAACAATAAAAACAGAAGCAAGACCTATAATAAAATGCGGCACACTAAACCTAAAGTTGTTGGTTGCGCCTATGCCGGCTATTTCTTTTATAGCAAACTCTTGATTAACAGCCCCATACCCATATGCGCCGCGCCCCTGGGCACTAAAGATTACTCGCTTGCTTGTAAGTTGCATTTGCCCTTTGGCTCGGGTAAACCGCAGCAAGTTGCGTAGCTCAGCAATATTATAAAGCTTTACAGGCACTTCCCCAGACTCAGGCTTGGCAGTACATGCACATGCTTGCCCATATAGCTTAACCCCACATTGTGTGCAAAACTGTTTTGCATCGGTACATGTGCAAACATCACCTTCAGATATTTGCGTGCCGCATTGCGTGCAGTATGTCATGTTATTCTCCGTTCCTAAGGCTGTAATAATATGCAATTTTATTTGCATAACGCACTTTAGCATAATAAGACATCGATTGCCAGCGTCTACACTCCTTCATATAGTGTTTGAACCAATAGCGTAGTATAATGTGGCGCGACTTTGAAATTGTTCTACCAACTAAGGAGGCATGAGTTAAATCATGGACATAATTGGAAACATACTTTTAGCCCTAGGTGGCTTGGGGTTATTGTTGTTTGGCATTAAGATGGTATCTACTGGCTTAGAGGTTGTAGCCGGTGACCAGTTGCAAGTCATATTAAAACGCGCAACATCCAACCGCTTCCTTGCGGCTATAGTGGGGGTAATTGCTACAATTGTAATAAACAGTTCTACAGCCGTGTCTGTAATAACAGTAGGCTTTGTAAACGCAGGGCTTATGAACCTTAACCAGGCAATAGGTGTACTGCTTGGTATTAATGTAGGCACAACGTTTAGCGCACAGCTTATAGCCTTCCGCTTAGATGCATACGCGCCGGTTTTCATATTCGCCGGTATTGTAATGCATCTTTTTTTTAAGAAGAAAATTATCCGAAACATAGGTTATGCCATTTTAGGATTTGGGATATTGTTTTTTAGTATTACGGTCATGAGTGATGCGCTACGGGTCTTCCGCACGCACCCGGCGTTTTTGGATATGATAACTGCTATCTCCAACCCTATTTTTGCGCTTCTTGCTGGTTTTTTATTTACGGTTGTCGTGCAAAGTTCTTCGGCTACAATGGGGCTTTTGGTAACAATGCATATCAGCGGTGTACCTATCCCCTTCCAAACCTCTGCTTTTATCATATTTGGTGCAAACATCGGCACAAGCCTTACTGCGGTAATTTCATCTATACCTGCAAGCCGTGACAGCAAGAGGACAGCGCTGTTTCACATAACGTATGATATCATTGGTAGTGTGGTATTTGGCTCACTGATACTTATATTCCCTAGCATTTTGGTATGGTTCCAGTCAACTTGGTATGCGCCATATACCCAGGTTGCTATGTTTCATACGTTGTACAATGTGGCTACCCTGCTACTGCTGATATCCTTTGTAAACCCACTGGCCAAGCTTATGAGGGTACTTGTACCTGTAAAGCAAGACGAGGCAAAACAAGTCCACGAAAGGGCGCTAGTGTACCTAGACGATAAAAATATGCAAGTACCCACACTAGCAGTACTAAACGCACAGCTAGAGATATGCCGCATGTGGAAAATCGCAAACGAAAATCTTACCCTAGCCCAAGAATCATTTTTCGAAAGAAGCACAGACAAAGCCAATAAGGTAATAGAAAATGAAAAAACCGTTGATTTCCTACATCAGAACATAACATACAAGTTAGCAGACATTACCAACATGACCCTAACCCCCAATGACGCAAGGAAAATAGGTGATATGTATGTGATCGTATCCGACATAGAGCAAATAGGCGACCACGCAGAAAACATAGCAGAATATGCAATTAAGATAACAGAAAACGACATGCTATTTTCGGACACAGCAGTAGAAGAATTGCAAGCCCTAAGCAGCGACACTATGACACTCCTAAACAAGGCATATATAGCCTACGAGAAGCAAGACAACACTAATATAAAAGAAATAAAGCAACTAGAAAAAAGCATAGACAAACAATCGTCAAGGTACGCAAAAAACCACTTTAGGCGCCTTAAGCAAAAAGTATGCAAGGCCAAAAGCGGTGTAGTTTTTATGGACATGATTAATGACCTAGAAAAAAGCGCAGACAACGCAGAAAAAATAGCACTGTCCATTACATGACATTAAGAACCGTTCTAAAGGAGGCATGAAATAAATCATGAGCAAAAAAATCAACCCAATACGCGCACCCTGGAAAGGTGAGCTAACCCCAAGAGAGCGATTTAACCGCCAGATGGACTTCGCCCCAGTAGACCGTAGTTTTAACATGGAGTTTGGCTACTGGGAAGAAAACTACACCCAGTGGCCCATGTTTGTAGACAACGAAATCAAACACGAATGGCAGGCAAACCAGTTCTTCTCTTTTGACCCGATAGTAACCGTGCACCCTAGCACTTGGATGGACCCATCTTTCCCATACAAAGTTATTAAGCACATGGGCGACAAGCAAATAATCCAAAACGGTGACGGCCTTACAGCAGAAGTGCTAACCAGCCACAGCTCTACAATCCCACACTTCACAGACTCATCTATTAAAACACCAGACGACTGGAAACGCGTAAAAAAAGAGCGCTTCCAACTAGATGCCCCTGGCCGCGCTATAGATGTAAGCAAGATAATACAAAGCCACCCACCCGCACGTGACTACCCACTAGGGATATACTGTGGCTCTATGATTGGAAAAATCCGCGATATGCTAACCTTTGAAGGGATATGCTACGCCTGGGCAGACTACCCAGAAATGCTAGAAGACATGGTAGAAACCTGTTGCCAGATAGTTGAAAGCCAGCTAGACAAGGTGCTTGGCAAAGTTGATTTTGATTTTGCCAGCGGATGGGAAGATATATGCTTTAACTACGGCCCCATCCTGCCGCCGTCCTTTTTTAAGGATGTAGTAGCACCAAGGTATAAGCGCATATGCCAAAAGCTCCAAAACCACGGCATAAACCTGTGGTATACAGATTGCGACGGGGATGTAAGGCCATTATTGCCCATATTTTTGGATGCAGGTATAAACTGCCTATTCCCGTACGAAGTCAACTCTTGCACCCATCCAGGGGAGCTGTTGGACGCGTACCCAAACCTGCGCATCATGGGAGGGGTAGACAAGATGCAGCTAATAGAAGGCCCCCAAGCTATAAAATCTTACCTAGAAAGCCTAGTGCCATATGTAAAACGCGGCGGGTTTATACCCTTTGTGGACCACCGCTGCCCACCGGATGTAACACCGGAGAATTATTTGTATTATCTGGATTTGAAAGAGAAGTTATTTGGGATGTAGTACGACTATTGGATGGCGCACGTACCACAACAAGTGTGGTATGTGCGCCAAATTTATATTTTATATAGAGGGTAATATCGCTTTTGGCCCAATCATCAAAACCGCCAGCTTGTAGTTCCCACGCCAATATTTGACGATGGGTTTGATGTTGTTAAAACGCACCCATTAAATGATACAGGAAAATCCATTGCTATGCTATTAAGGGGTTTCAGAAAGAAGCCCACTAAAATAGCATGGCTGTCGGCTCATTTACGGCATAATTAAGGCGTTTCAGCTATGTATGAGAGGTGGAATTTTATGCCGAAGATTGACTACATCCCCGTGGGTGATTACCTATTGCCCGCCATCACTTTGTGTGACCCCCCCAACGCACCCAACTTTGGACTGGTTAGTCAACGGATCGTGGAAACCCTCATGCATGAGGATTTGCAACGAAATCAACCTAAGCAGTCAAAAAACATGGCATTGTAAAATTTTATAACCATAAATATTATGAAAGAACTGCGATACAATGCCCTCAATATTTTTGCTTTACTTTGGACACATTTGAGTATTTTCGGCAAAGAAATTGAACCCAAGCGGATAATATAATCGGAACGAAGGCAGAGAGCGTCAAGATTTTTCACCAAACATGTGATATGTTGACTTTCATAAAAACAAAAGGAGCGTTACCATGCACATCGAAAAAAATGAAGTCAGCATCATCACGTTGGAAAAAGAAATTAAGGTTTTCGGCCTCAGTCATTTAAAAACCGGCATCGACCCCTTCGCTTTATGGGGTAAAAAGGGTGATATCTTGCGAGATGTGAAACACGTAAAAACACCACCCACTCAATACGGCATATGGACACCCCCACACCCCGGTGGTGATTATTTCGTCGGCGCAGAGGTCACGGCCTTCGAGGGGCAGGACACCGCTTATTCCACCTTTACTATTCCACCCGGCAGATATGTCCAAGTCACCTTCAACGCGCAAAGCATTGACCAACTGTTGACCGAAAAGATTTGGAGTTGCGGCGTGGAGGGCATAGGTGAACGAGCGGCATTACTAGGGGTTGCCGTAAACGAGGATGACATAACCGTGGAAATTTACCCCGACGGGTTATTTGAAATGCAGTACCCTGAAATGTTCTACCTGTGGCGGATTAAAGAATCATGACCCGTGTTACGGCCTATCAAGAAATCCAAAACACGTTGGAATATCTCGAAAAACACATAGTCGAGCCGTTGGATATAAATACACTGGCTGCAAAAGCGTCCTTGTCACCGTTTTATTTCCAACGGCTTTTTTCACGGTTAGTGGGCCGCCCGATTGCCGATTATCACAGGCAACGCCGTTTATACCATTCCCGCTTTGCCCTACGTGATACTAATGATAATATTTTGGATATCGCCTTAAAATGTGGCTTTGCTAACCATGAAACCTTTACACGCGCATTTAAAGCGGCTTACGACATTACACCAAAGGAATACCGTAACGGCAAACGCATCGAACCCGCGCTTGTGGTTGTGCCAGATGTAACATTACGATATAAATTGGTTGATATGGATGTACCGCTGGTTTCCGATGGTGTTATATTGGAAATCACACGACGCACATACACACATGAACGGATTTATGCCGGGTTCCGTTCCACAGACCCCGGTAAGGCGTGGGATTATTTTTCACCCAAGCGTAAATCGGGTATACCCTTCCTGCATCCGCAAGGCAACCACGCCGGAATCGGGTTAGGCACGGAAAAGGGTTACAGTTGCTTGGTTGGATGCCGTGTGACGGAGCGCGAATCTTATACATTTAATGTGATGAATTGGCCGGGCTTTGAAGATGCACCCGACTGTTTGCATGTTGATTATGTGACCCTCCCTCCCGGGGAGTACCTCGTATGCACCTACACAGCGGAAACCTTCGACCGGCTTGTTGTAGAAGCGATGAGCAGGGTAATCCCGTATTTTTTTGACACATTCATAAAAAACCACAATATCGAAGTTTGCGGCCCTTTAATTGAAATCTACGATAAACGGAGTCTGCGTTGGCATCCCGCCTACCGCATTGAAGATGATGTACCGCATTTAGAACCGCGTGAACCGAAGCTATCCGATTGGGAAGGCCCGGAAATGGATTTGGAAATATTGGTAAAAAGATAATTTATATAGGCAGATAAATGTTTGATAATTGAAGAACGATATTGGCGAAGGGAAATGCACATGACAGCGGTTAAATTCAATAACATAATTTGTCAATGGAGTAAATAATATAGTATTTATATTAACGGAGGTCAGCATGATTACCATACAACAAGTAACCGATTATTTATTAAAACATATTGCCGACCCTGTTCCGAAGTTTTTATTCGTCAAGGAAATATTAATAAAGCCTCGTTCTTCCCACGAATACGTTAGCGCATACAATGATGTGTCCCAATCAAAATGGTATCGTGAGCTTGCTGATGACCAAAATGAAGATGGTTCATGGGGCAGTGCGTTTCATGGTGGAAACGTAGTAGCGGCAAAAGGACGAAAATTTGCCTGCACTGAAGTCGCGTTAAAAAGGGCGCATGAGCTGGGTCTTTCAAAAGATGACCCCATAATTATCAAATGTATCAGATTGATGGAGCGGTATGTGCGCGGTGAGGAATCTTGGAAAGACAGGATAGAAAAACACGGGGACAACGGAAAAGGCCATTTGTTTAGCCGCCCGTTTATGACGGCCGCAGTAATAAGTATGTTTGACCCTGATAATCCTGTAACAGAACCGTTGCGTGATGTTGTGGCAAAAACGCTGAAAGCGGCGTTCGCAAAAGGGGTGTTTGACGAAGATTATTGGAGTCAAAACGAACGGGAATATCGCGTACCGGGTATTGTCAAGCCGAACGTCTTTTATGGTTTAATATTAATGCAAAAAGCAAACTGTATAGATGATACTTTGCAAAAACATTTGTTGGATTATACTTGGAGTGTAAGCGGAGGTATTAATTATGTTTCAAGTGTACCACCCTCTGACAAACAAAACGTGGATAATAAGTTGTTTGACGAATGGCTCAGAACACTTGAACTACTAAGCGGCTTTTCGCTTTTCCCTACTTTTATGAAAAATGATGTGCTACCGCATATGCTTTACGAAGTCGAGCGATTAATAAATAATGACGTTGTATGCGGCAGTAATTGCCGGTATGCGGAAAGTTACCGTAATAAA
Organism: Defluviitaleaceae bacterium; assembly: GCA_009785605.1. Classification (GTDB taxonomy): domain Bacteria; phylum Bacillota; class Clostridia; order Lachnospirales; family WQUN01; genus WRAN01. The sequence goes on from WQVY01000068.1 coordinate 13,819, forward strand.
AACAAACGTAATATTGACATGATATTACGTATTGCAAGAATACTTGTTAAATGCTGAGTCGCACACATTACAACCGAACGTAATTTATAACATGAGGTGATGTATGAGCATTGAAATCATTACTCTCAGTGAAGAGATTAAAGTGATTGGATTGAGTTATCATAAACTGGGATTACCTGAAACTTATGAAAGCATTGAGGGTATGTGGAAAACCTATAGCGAAAAGTATCGGAGTAGGATTGAAAACACAGTCATCCCACTTACAGACTACGCTGTAAATGCTAATCTTCTTACAGACACACATGAATATATTGCTGGATGTGCAGTAACGGAAATAGGCGTTCTTGAGGAAAATTGGGCATCATTCCTTATACCAACAGGAAAATATATTAAACACACCAGTCGCGTAACATCAGAACTCCATTCGACGGATATAGGAGCATGGGCGAAAGCAAATGGGGTTGTCATTAACAGAGATTTTATGGTAGAAGTATATCCTGATGGCGTATTTGCTAGTGATAGTTTTAATTATGTCTTGCACCCCATATTAAGAAGCTGTATTCAACTCCGACAATGGTGACTTTTCGTGACAGATTTTTGCCAATTGAGGCGGCTCTGACGCGGCTTGCCATTAAGGCAAGCAAGGAGGGGCCAACGAAAAGTGGTGAAAA
>WQVY01000069.1 GCA_009785605.1 Defluviitaleaceae bacterium
TAACGCCCATGGTGTTTGGGGTGGGTTTCTTCTACCGATATTACCAGCTTGTGGAGCTTGTACCACCGCCCGGCCATATGGCACCGTTTGGGCAGTGGCGGCTTACACTTACATTTGATACCGCTGCCAATGCGCTAACCGGTATGGCAGTTGACCCTCATGGTGACAGTATTACACCGCCGCTGGAACGCCTTACTGGCGAGCAAGGCTTTGTATTTGCTGTGGGCAACAGGTTGGACTTTGAGCTGCCGCTGGCTGGCGGTAGTGGTAGGAGTGTGTATATATATTCTGGCATGTTTATGCTTTTTGTTGCTGTGGTTGCTATGGTTTATATTGTGCTGGGGAGGGTGAAGCAGAAGCAAAAAGTATAGAAGTATGATAAAATTAGCGTATATCTACAGTGGTGGCATAAATGGATATAATTTAAGGAGGTTCCACTTATGATATATACTATTGATGAGATTAAGAACAAGTTGCATCCAATATTTGAAGAACAAAATGTCATAAAAGCTATTTTGTTTGGTTCATATACAAAGGGAGAAGCGACAGAGGAAAGTGACATTGATATAGCAGCATTGGTTAATGATGAAATGTCTATTTTAGCTTTTTGCAATATAGCCGACAAAGTAATTAACACATTGGGTAAAAACGTAGACTTCCTGTATGCCAATGATATTATTCCCAACGGCAAAATTGACCTTGAACTAAAAAGGGATGGTGTTCTTTTGTATGAAAGAAGCTGATTTGGCGAGACTTCAAAAAATCAAAACACATTGTATCAATATACAAAGAACGATTCATGACCTTTCGGAAGATTATTTCAAATCTATAAATGGTGTTGATGCAAGAGATGTGTGTGCCTTTAGATTGTTTCAAATAGGCGAACATTCTCATAGACTGAGTGACGAGCTAAAAATTCAATATCCTGATTTTGCATGGGGTGCGGCGTATCGCTTTAGAAATGTATTAGGGCATGATTATGATGGTGTCAGCTTTAATGCAATTTGGAAATCTTGTAAAAATGATATACCAATACTACTAAACTATGTTGAAAGAATCATAACAAAAACCCGCAAAAGCTGACCAAGCTAATTGCGGGTTTTTGTGTTGCTGCGGCATGTCGTGAGAAAGGATTACATCTATGACCATACAAAAGAAAACTTTTTAACAATCTACCCAGCGTGCCGCTGTGACAGTTGAAGGGTAATGGTATTGTTTTGGCTACTTAGTGATATTTTGTCGCGGGTGGCCCAGTTTTGAGTCCTTCTTAGTGGGGCTGGGATGACAATGCGCCCTAGCGCGTCTATTGTCCTTATGTCTTTACTGTGTGTACTGTCTTTGTTGGTGCATTGCTCTAGTACAATAGTGCTGCCTGCGATGGTTAGCGATACGTTGTCACCTGTGCCCCAACCTTGCTTTTGAAGCAGTGCGGCTGGTATGTTCAGCCTGCCTAGTAAGTCAATTGTTCTTTCTGTGTTGGACATGTTTTTTCCTCCTTATTGGTTGTGGCCGTACGGCCTCTTTTTTATGTATACATAATACATGCTGCAAATAATTACAACTATCGTCATTTATTTGCTATACTTGGTATTATTTGAAATAATATGGCTGCTTAAAAGTGGGGATGCACGCATATATAAGCTCTGCTGCCATTTTGTGTGATTTTATGGGCTTTGTGAGACTTGGCTCTTTGCTTATAAATGCAATATATGACTAAATATGTATTTTGTTTGGAATATGGCCATATACATGTAAATTTATGGCATAATTGAAAATCCAAACCTCTTGCCATGACTGCGGACATCTGCCGCTTTTATGGCTTTGGTTTGGATTAGGGGGTGATGTTATGTTTGCGCTTGTGTAGCGCATTATGGATGGGTGTTGGTAGGTGCCGACTTTACGGCTTGTATTTAATCGCCTGGAGGGGGTTGAATCGGAGGTATGTTACCATCTATAGGCCCGCTGGATCTAGTAATGATGATTGACCTGCCTTGAGGGGGTAGAAATGGGGGTTCGTTACCACCGCAAGGCCCGCCGTAACTAGTCGCAGCGATTGAATACCCTGAAGGAGGCAGAAATGGCTGATCGGCATCAATTGGCCTGGCATATACGGCTATGCTAAAACTAAAAACAGCAATTAAAGCAATTGCAAGCGCTAATGCTCTTTTTTTCATAAACAACTATCTCCCTTCTATATTCATGAAGCATCTTTCGTATATCCGACGGATAGCTTCGGACATTAGAAGTGACTTCTTTTTATTTTTTTCTGCAAAATATTTCTCTAGAAGCTTATAATAATCCATAGCCATAAAATAATCACATGTTTTTTCAAAATGCGGTATTGCCACTTCTTCTATATAGTCTGTAGGCTGGTTGAAAAGAGATATACGGCTACTTATTGTGATATAATCAACAAGTGCTTTATAGGCTATATGGTATGTTTCGTCATTAAGGAATAATCTTTCATTATCCTCTAACAACCTTCTGGCGTTAGAATATGTCCTCTTGCCTACCAGACAAAATACCATTTCATGCACGGCCATTAAATATGGCTTTGCTCCCATTACAGAGTGTTCCATGGCTTGCTTAAAGCAATCTATTGCCTTGTCCCAATCTTCTGTTTGCCTATGTAACCGGCCATAGTTGTGTAATGTCATGCCAATGTATAAATCATTGTCTAGACTTTGCGCGTGTATGAGGCAATTATCCAATAATTCTTCGGCCCTTGCTATCTCGTTTAGCCTTATGTAGTTTAACGCGACCTCAATATCAAAATGCAAATCATATGTATTTACTTTCCTATTTGTATATAGTGCTGGGGTATTAGCGCTTTGTGCGTAAACTATTGCGCGACTTGGATAATCTTGAAACGTATAACACGCAACAATACCCAAATGCACCCTTTTAAGGTCATCTTGTGTAAGGATGCTAAGGTCATGGCTTAGCTCAAGGGCTTTTTTGTGGCATTCTAGGCCTTCGTCGTAACGCCCGCGCCTGGTGTGTACTACTCCCCTGTAGAAGTAGTAGTGATACTTATGCTCGTCTGTCATCTTATCAAGCCTGGCTTGCAAGAAGTCCAGCATTTCTTCCGCTTCTCTTAACTTTTTGCGGCCATACACAAACAGCGCGACTTCAAATAAGCGGAATAGCATAGGCAAATCCTCGTCGCACGCGTCTAGGACTAGTATACCGGCCATGTCTCTGTATTGTTTTTCGGCTTCTTCTAGCCACCCGTCTCTTATATTGTCGTGGAACCTGTACATACGTTTCTTGTATACAACACATTCGTGTTGTGTAAGAGGTAAATCTTCCATACCAAAGTGTTTTTTTATAAACCTCACTTGAGTGCCAGCGTATTGGGCTAGGCCATTTTCTGCTTTGCTGACTTTGGAAGTATCTGAATATATGATACTTGCGAAGTCCATCTGAGATATGCCTAGTGCTTCCCGTATAAGTTTTATTTTTGATTCTTGTACACGCATATACAACCTACCTTACGCTAAAAGCAACATATATCGACACCAAGTGCACATAGTATACATGGGTTTTTATGGTGTGTCAACCACAAGGTGGGGCTAGTTGTCTATCATATCTGTTATGCGTTTTTCGCGGTTGTGGCGGGCCAGGGCTTTGTCATACTGGCTTACTTGTGCTACATGCTTCTTGGATATGCTTACTAACCCCAGTGCTGCCAGTCCTGTTAGCATAACTGCGCCAAAAATCATAAAGCTTACCCGCAGTGGGCTGGTTTGGGGGTTGACAGAGGCACCTGTGCCGCCTCCACCGCCACCAGTACTTGGTGCCTGGGTGGGTGCTGGTGTGGCGGTTGCTGTTGCTGTCCATGCGGCTGTAAGTGTTAGCTCGCTGTTGATGGTTAGTGGGAAGGCGACTGCTGCGTCGTTGTGCCGCCAGCCCGCAAAAACGTGGCCAGCGCGGGTAGGTGTTGGGGCGGCAGCCGTGGCAATTTGGGCACCGTGGTTTATGATGCGTATGCCCGTCTCACCGGCAGGGAAGCTGCCGTATGGGCCTGGGCTAAAGATTACTGTGTGGGTATTGGGTGCCGGGGTTGCAGTGGGGGTTGGGGACGGGCTGGGTGTTGCAACTACCATAGGTGCCCATACCGCGTACAGTGTCATATTGTGGTGTATGGCCAGTGGTGCGGCTACGAATGCGTTGTTAGTCATCCAACCGGTGAAGGTATAGCCATACCGGGTAGGTACCGGCAGGATATGTATCGTAAAACCGGGCTGGCCCGTAAATGTATGAGGTGTGTTGTGAGGGAGGGCACCGCCTACCAGGTTAAGGTTTACGGTAAGGTTGGGGGGTGGTGCGGCTGTCCATGATGCGTACAGTGTCATGGCGTTGTGGGCCACAAACGGCGCGGTAAAAACGGCGCCGCTAAACAGCCAACCGCCAAATATGTAACCCGCACGGGTAGGAGTTGGCAGCGCAGATACCACAAAGCCCGGCTGGCCTGTGAATGTATGATTTTCGTGGGCTTGCAATGCGCCACCGGCTAAGTTAAGGGTTACGGTTATATCTGGTACTGTGTCGGCTGCGTAAGTGGTACGCTCCAGCTGCACGTATGCAGATTGTGGCATGAGCAGTTCGCCTTCTGATTCTAGGTCGTCGTCTGGCTCGTCGTAGACAATTATTATATTTTCATCGTCGATTAGTATATGGGTACGGTCTGCCCTGTTGGGCCCCCACACATATATGTTGCTGCCAGACATTATTTTTACACCCGGCCTTATGAACGAGGATTGGGCGTTGTTGCCTATCATGCTGTCTTCGCACAGCCCGTCTTCTACTCTAAAGGCATCTTGGATTATAAAGTCTTCGTCTTCGTCTGATTCTGTATTTGTGCTTATTATGCGGTAATAGAATGCAAAAACATCTGAAAGCGTGTCTGGTGTGACACCCGGCCCTACAACGAAGGCGTCAAAGGAAAAGCCTGTACGCTCCTCGCGTACGACCCAGGACGCTGGTGCCGTGTCGAAACCATAGTCTATTAACAGGCTAAACGGTGCGTTTGTACCTGTTATGACGTATGTGTTGGACGGCGGGGTTATGTCTTCGAACGTTTCGCTGTCGACGGGTAAGACAGTGGTGTTGTCGTATGACATTACCATCCCAAAAAAGGAAAACCCGTCCCGCGCCATTGCCGAGATTACCATCCTATGTATTTCGTTGCCGCTGTACTCACACTCGCCTACTTGCTCATGACGGATGCTGACTACAGGCGTTGTACGCAGTCCGGTATCTGCAAGCATAGTAATGGCAGACACTACAGCCAACGATAGCCATAGCACCAAAAACATGGCTATGGCCTTTTGATTGTTTCTTATTAAGTTCTTCATTTTACTGATCCCCGTTCCAAAACATTATGTACTATTTGCGTGTTATTTCGGTGCTAATTATGTGCTACTTATGTATGACGTGTGACACAAACCCGATGGTGATATCGGACTAATTTGCTATAGTATAAACACCAAAGCCAAAATATCATTACGGCACCACAATGTCAATGGTTTAAATTATAAAAAAACCGCGAAAGTCCTACAATCTTCGCGGTTGGCGGGGTTTGGGGTTATTACGTTTTTGTTACTGCTACTGTTACTGTTGTATGGTTTGTTTTTTCATCTCTAGTGCTGCGTTGCGTGTGGCGCTTGTAATCTCTGCGCCGCCAATTAGCCTGGCAAGCTCGTCTATCATGTCTTCAAATGCAAGCGCGTATACAGATGTTACTGTCCTGTCGCTTTGTGTTTGCTTCTCTATCCTAAAATGGGTGTCGGCCATTGCTGCAATCTGGGGTAGGTGCGTGATACATAATATTTGCCTGTTGCGGCTTATGCCGCGCAGTTTCTCTGCTACTTGCTGGGCCGTGCGCCCGCTTATACCTGCGTCTACTTCGTCGAATATTACTGTGCCTATACGGTCACAGTCTGCCAGTACGGTCTTTATTGCCAGCATGACCCTGGACATCTCACCTCCGGAGGCTATGCGCTTTAGGGGCTTAAGCGGCTCGCCTGGGTTTGGCGAAATTTGAAACTCTACCTGGTCGTTACCGTCTGGGCCGAAGGCTGTCTTACGGGTTATGTCTATGGCTATTTGCGCTTTGGGCATACTTAGCTCTTGCAGTATCTCTTGTATGCGGGCGGCGATGCGCCTGCCGTGCATGTCACGCAGGTTGTGCATGTCATCGCATATGGCGGTTATTTCTGCCGCTATGGTGCGCATTGTGGCTTGTAGGCGTTTTATCTCTGCTTCGCTGTTTTCTAGGTTTGCTAGGTTTTGTGTAAGGTCTGCTTGTTTTTTTAGTACGGCTTCTACTGTTGGGCCGTATTTCTTTTTTGTCTTGTATATTGTGTCTAGGCGGGATTCTATCTTGTCTAGGGCTGCCGGGTCGCCGTTTAGCTCGTCCCGGTAGTCGCGTAGTTCGCGGCTTATGTCTGCCAGTTGGGCTTCTATCTCTGTGAGGCTTGCCAGCATTGGCTCGCGGGTTGGGTCTAGCCTGGCCATTTCTGCTACTTTTGACTTTGCGCTTGATACTTTGTCCATGGCCGCGCCTTCGCTACCGTATAGCAGGTACACTGCAGCTGTGGTATTGGTAGTAAGCCTCTCTAGGGCAGAAAGCCTGGCTTGCCTGGCGGTTAGGTTTTCTTCTTCGCCGGGTACGAGGGCGGCCTTTTCTATTTCTGCTAATTGGAACTTCCATATCTCTATCTGTTCTGACCGCTGGTTGCCTACGCCTTGTATGGCTTTTAGCGCGCGGGAGTTTTCCCTATACCGCTTTAATACGTCTGACAGTGCGGCTTTGTGCGCGGTCATGTCTTCGCCGCAAAACTGGTCTAGTAAGACCATCTGTTTATTGGCATCTAGTAGGGACTGATGCTCGTGCTGGCCGTGTACGTCTACTAGTAGTGCACACGCTTCTTTTAACATGCCAGCCGTAACCGTACGCCCGGCTATGCGGCATATGGACTTGCCGCCGGCTTGCATTGTCCTCTCCAAAAGCAACTGGCCCTCATGGGCAAGGTCTATCCCCATGCCTTCAAGGGCCTGTATTATTGTTGGGTCTTCTACTTCTACTATGCCGCGTACAGATGCATAATCTGCACCGGTGCGCACAAAGTCCCGCCCGGGCCGCTGCCCCAGCAGGAAGTTAATGGAGTCTACTACTATAGACTTACCGGCACCCGTCTCGCCTGTTAGTACGTTTAGGCCTGGGGCAAAGTTGACTTCTACTTCGTCGATAAGCGCTACGTTTTTGATATTTAGGGTTGATATCATCCCAACCGCTCCTTAAGCGCTTTGGCCTTTTGCTCGCATGTTATTACGCAAATCACGGTATCGTCGCCCGCGACACAGCCCAGGACTTCTTCCAACTCCATCTCGTCTAGGGTCAGGGCCACGGCCATTGCCATGCCACTGCGGGTACGTACTACCATCATGTTACCGGAGCTGGCAACGGAAGTAATACTGCTTTTGAGTAACCGGTCCATGGCATGCTGGGTGGGTGCTACAAGCCTTAACCCCTTGGGTGTACGCTCCAAAGAAAGCCCAAGCTCGCGTATGTCGCGGCTGATGGTGGACTGGGTAGCGCTATACCCCTCGTCCGCTAATGCCTGGGTCAACTCTACTTGGCTGGCTATGTGATGCTTTTGTATCAGCTCCAAAATAGCTGCGTGCCTGTTGGATTTCACGGGGGTTGGGCTCCCTTCTATAGTATCTTTTTCCTACGCAGTATTTCATAAAAATGCGTGGGCACGGTTTTAATAATTGTGGCAGATACCGGGGCGCGGCTTATTTCTATACCTTCGCCAGTGGGTATGTTTGTACTTTTTTCTCCATCCAGTGTAAGTATCCCTGCGCGTGCAGGTACAATGCGCACAGTGTCCGACGCGGGCACAACCCATGGGCGAGTGCTTAGGCTATGGGGGCAAACGGCGGTTATGACCATCATCTCACCATAAGGTGCGAGTATGGGCCCGCCAGCAGAAAGGTTATACGCTGTTGAGCCTGTGGGTGTTGCCACAATTACCCCGTCTGCACGTATGTCGTCCATATGAACGCCGTTTACGTAAACAGAGAAATATTGCAGCCTGCCCTTTGCAGTTACAAGCACTTCGTTGAGTGCTAAGTTGTGCGGAGACGGCTGCCCCGGCCCTGCTTTTAACATGAGCCGCTTTTGGCTCTGGTATTGCCCGGCTAGTACATTTTCTAGGGATTTTAGGCCGTCTTGTTTATCTACATCTGTAAGGAAGCCCAGGTTGCCAAGGTTAATACCCAAAAGCGGTATGTCTTGCAGTGCTGCATCCCTGGCCGCCCTAAGCATAGTACCATCGCCGCCAAGCACTACCCATAAGTCGGCCTTTTGCCCTTCTGGGGCTATAGCAATGCCCCGGGCTTCCAAAAAGCCGTGTATCTCACGGCAAAAGCCCGGGACTGCTTCTTTGTCTTTGTTGGCAACAATGCCTATGGTCATATGGAGTTGTATCCGCGCCTGTTGACCCTAAAGTTTGCTTCTTCTGTCCACTGGTCTAGCAAGTCTGTAAAGACTTGGGTACGCACTTCGTCTACGAAATCTTCCCTAAAGCTTTCTGCGGCGGCTTCTGGGTCAGGCTCTGCGCGGCTAACGGCATAGAATATGAAGTAAGCACTAAATTCTTCGTCGTGTACTTCTATAATGCGGGTGTGTTCGCCTTCGGCAAGGCCTAGGAAGTATTCTTCGTCTTCTGGGTCAAAGCCAAACCACTCTGCCAGTGCTACGGCAGAAGTTGTTTGTACGTCGTCATCTTCGCCAATGCCTGGTGTAAACTGGCGTGCGATTTCTTCAAAGTCCATGGTGCCTATGAGGCTGTAGGCTTCTTCTATTTCTTCACGGTCTTCTGAAATAACGGCGAATAATTGCAGGTCTAGGTGGCGGTGCAGGTCGTTTTCTAGATACGCTTCTAGAAGCTCTGCAAAGTGGGCTTCGTCTATGCCTAGGGCATCTGGGTGGGCGTAGATATCCATCAGCCGCTGTATTAGCGGGTCTGTGAAGAATAATTCGGCCAGGCGTTCGTCAGATATATAGAAAAGCGGGTCAAAGCCCATCTGGAATGTCATGTCCATTCTTATATTCCAATGTGCGTCTTGCTCTGCTGCATCGCGTTCTTCTTGGGTAAAGTCTGCGTTGTGGTAAATAGCCCTGTCCCGCAAAGTTGTGATTAATTGCAAGCTTTGGATAGCTGCATCTCTTGCCATTGGGTCGCCGCCAAAACCGGCTTCGAAAACAGCCCTAAAGTCGTTGACAGATACGCGGCCACCGTCGTAGCGCAGTACCCACCTGCTGTCTTGTACTATCCAAATGCCCATGCCTACCGCAAACACGATAACCGCGGTTACCAGCAGCGATATCACGCGGAAAATCATCCTGCGTTGTTTCATTTGACGTTCTAGTTCAACGTTTTTTTGCTTTCTCTTTGCCATGTTTTTCTCCTTTGATTTTAATGGGGGCGCTGCCCCCAAACCCCCGCCGCTACGCGGGGGTGAACCCCGCTCCGCTTCCTCACTGCGTTCCGGGGGCCGCTGCCTTGCGCGGCCAAAACCCTTGCTTCGGGGCCGCTGCCTTGCGCGGCCTGCACTATTTTGCTTTGGGGCCGCTGCTTTGCGCGGCCTTGACTATTTTGCTTCTTTTTTGCGCTTTTATTACTTGGGGGTTATAAATTCTGCGATGCTTTGTGCGTCTAGGTTGTGACGCTTGAATAGTTCTGTTCGGCTTCCTGCTTCTATGAAGGTGTCGGGGAAGGCCAGTATATTAAAATGCGGCATTGGCCCGGCTTGTGCGGTTAGGGCATCCAGTAGTTGCGAGCCGTAGCCGCCTATACGGGTTGCGTCTTCTAGCACGTATACAGCGTCGTACTTGGTTAAGCGGCTGGCTAGTTGTGTGTCCAGGGGCTTTATGAAGCGTGCGTTGTATATGCTTGGGTCGTGGCCGTTGTTGCTTAATATGGCTGCTACATCACGGGCTGTATCCATCATTGTACCCACAGATACTATAGCCATACCCCTACCCTTGCGGATAGTTTCTGACTGGCCATGGGTTATGGGTGGTGGCGTGCCGGTGTAATTTACTGCTGTGTCTCTTGGGTAACGTATTGCTACCGGGCCGTTATGTGCTAGTGCATAGCTTAGCATGGCTTCTAACTCGGGCCCGTCTTTGGGGGCAAGCACTGTCATGTTGGGGATATGGCATAGATATGCCAAGTCGTATATCCCCTGGTGTGTCTCGCCGTCTTCGCCCACAATGCCTGCGCGGTCTACCGCGAATATTACGGGTAGGTTTTGTAGTGCCACATCGTGTATGACATTGTCATAGGCCCTTTGCAAAAAAGACGCATACATGGTCACTACCGGTTTTAGGCCGCCCTTGGCAAGCCCTGCCGCAAAAGTAACTGCGTGACCTTCTGCAATGCCAACGTCAAAGAAGCGCTTAGGGTATTGTTTTTCAAAAGGCGTAAGGCCTGTACCGCTTCCCATTGCCGCAGTTACTGCCACTATTTTATCATCTGTTGCGGCATGGCGCATTAGTGCGTTGGAAAATACATCTGTATACGACGGCAAAGCGCTGCCGCCTGTGGGCCTTCCTGTATCCACATCAAAGGCACCCACCCCATGAAAGCGCGTGGGCGAGCGCTCTGCGCTTTGGTAGCCTTTGCCTTTCTTGGTAAGCACATGAACCAGTACTGGGCCGCGTATTTTTTTTACGCCTTTAAGCATCTTTAGAAGTGCTGGGATGTTGTGCCCGTCTACCGGGCCAAAGTACCTAAAGCCCATCTCCTCAAACAATACGCCGTGTAGCAGCAAATATTTGAGCGAGGCCTTTACGGACTCTATCCCACCAGACAAGTGCGGCCCCACAACAGGCAGCTTGTCCAACATGCTGTGCACACCTTGTTTTGCACCTAGGTACACCGGGCCGGTGCGCAGTGCGTTTAGGTGGCGGGAAATAGCGCCCACGTTTTCGCAAATAGACATTTGATTGTCGTTGAGTATGACAATAATATCTGTGTCCGAACGGCCAGCGTTGTTTAGCCCTTCGTATGCAAGGCCACCGGTCATGGACCCGTCGCCTATGACGGCTATTACCTTTTCGCTCTTGGTGCAGTGGTTTCTTTTATCGTTTGTTTTATTGCAAGTACAAACGCCGTCATTTTGCCGCAAATCTCGCGCCATTGCAAGCCCAAGCGCCGCAGAAATAGACGTAGAGCTATGTCCAGTGCCAAAAGCGTCGTGTTCACTTTCCCCAGGCTTGGGGAAACCGCTTAGCCCGTCCAACTTCCTAAGGGTATGAAACCTACCCTTCCTGCCTGTTATTATTTTATGTATATAGGACTGATGCCCCACATCCCAGATAATTTTATCTTTGGGGGAATTAAAAACCCTATGCAAAGCCAAAGTTAACTCAACCACTCCCAAGTTGCTGGCCAAATGCCCGCCTGTGTCGGCAATGCTTTCTACCAAAAACTCGCGTATTTCTGCGGCTAGGGTATCCAGCGCTTGCAGGGGAAGGCGCTTTAATTTCTTAGGGCTGTTTATATGTTCCAGTAACACGGTTTCACCTATTCATTTGTTATTTTAATTTAAAATTTAGCTTACAGGGAATAGCAAGTGTATACCCACGGCCACAAAAAAACCCAATACCGCCCCCGCAAATACCTCTATAGGACGGTGCCCTAGCAGCTCTTTGAGCTTGGTATCCAGCCGTATGCCTTGGTCTTCTAGTTTCGAAAACAAGAAGTTTATAGCCTCGGCTTGTTTGCCCGCAGCACGGCGTATCCCTGCTGCGTCGTGCATTACCACTAGTGCAAGCACGGCACATGCAGCAAATATCGTAGTTTCGAAACCCTCGTGCAGCCCTACAGACACAACTAGCGCTAAAGCAAGGGCGCTGTGGGAACTGGGCATACCCCCTGTACTAAAAAACAAGGCGGTTGTCCATGATTTTGTGCGCCAGCGGTCAAACAGCACCTTGAGTATCTGCGCTAGGGCCATCGCCGTCACGGCGGTTAGCAAATGCCTGTTGGATAATAAATCAGCAATAGATTGGGGCACTGTATAATCTCCCGGGTTATTTTGTTCTTTTTATGGTTTGTGATACTAGGTCACGTAGTGCGCTTGTCTTGCATTCTATTTCTTTGACTATATTAAAGGCTTCATGGCTAAGGCGTGCGTATTCTGCTTCCGCGGCAGCCATGCCATGGATGGTTACGTAGGTGGCTTTTTGGTTTTTGGTGTCACTGCCTATGGGCTTACCTAAGTTTTCGGTGGTTGATGTTACGTCCAGGATATCATCCCTTATCTGAAATGCAAGGCCCAGCACTTGGCCAAGCTTTGTCATGGTTTGTATTTCAGCCATGCCACCGCCTAGTATTGCACCGGCTTCTAGGGCGGCAGTTATTAGGCAGCCTGTCTTGCGGCGGTGTATTGCGGCTAGAGTTTCTGCGTTTATGGGCTTGCCTTCGTTTGTTATATCAGATACTTGCCCGCCAACCATACCGTTTACACCTGCTGCTTTTATCACATAGTAAAGGGCTTGCGCTGTGCGTGCTTGCTCATGTGTACCTTCATGGACACGGCGTGCCATCACTTCTACTGCTAGGCTTAGCAAGCCGTCACCGGCTAGTATCGCCATTGCCTCTGTGTAAGCTTTGTGGCAGGTGGGCCGCCCACGTCGCATGTCATCATTGTCCATAGCGGGCAAGTCGTCATGCGCTAAAGAATATGCATGAATCATCTCTATAGCACAGGCAAAGTCTATCGCGGTAGCGCTACCTGTGCAGGTGGCTACGGGCGCGTTAGTAAAATCCACTTCACCCGCAACTGCCTCGTATGCTGCCAGTAGCAATTTGGGGCGTATGCGCTTGCCCTCGCCCAGGACGGCGTAGGCCATTACTTCCATCAGAAGCGGTTCTTCACATTCGGATATAAGCGCTTGCAGTTGCCTGTTAAGCGGCTCGTTGAAGCGGTCAGGTATTGGCATTGGCTTTCACCCCTTCGCCAAACAGTGCCAGGGCAAATGCCCCGTCTGCGTCTTTTTGCAACTGCAATACTTCCGTTTCATAACGGCTTAGGATATTGCCGCAGTCTTCTGCACGGGTCAACCCCTCTTTGTAGAGTTTTATTGCATCCTCTAGAGTGGTGTCGCCGTCTTCTATTGTCTCTACTATTTCCGTCAAGCGGGATAGGGATTTTTCAAAAGATTGCTGTTTTTTAGGCATTGTTTATTTCATGCCTCCTTCGTTGGCGTAACAAATGTCCTCATGTCTTGGTTTTGATACTATTGGTAAAGGCGATCCTTTGCCGGTTTTGATACTAATGATAAAGGTTTAATCTTTAACAGCGCCCACTACCTCTGCGGTAACGCGGCCATCCTCGAAGTGCAGGGTAAGCCTTGTACCCATGTCTATGCTTGCGCTTGTTACTACTTGCCCTGCTTCGTCTTGTACCAGTGCATACCCACGTTTAAACGCGGCATATGGCGATACTTTTTCTAGTAATGCTGTGCTGTGGGTCAGGTTTTGCCTTTCTAGTGACAGCCGGTATCCGGCTTGCCTGGTTAGCTGGGCAAGAAGCGCCTTGGCTTGGGCATGGCGGTTTATTATATCATCCTTTACGGCGGTATTGAGTGCAGTATATTGGGCATGTACAAACGCCACTACTTGGGCATAGTCATACGCTACCATTTGCGCTGCGGCTGTTGGGGTTGGTGCGCGGCGGTCTGCTACCAAGTCAGATATAGTAATGTCTGTCTCGTGACCTACGGCGGATATTACCGGTATCTTGGACACAGCTACGGCCCTTGCGGTTATTTCTTCGTTAAAGGCCCATAAATCTTCTGCCGAGCCGCCGCCACGGCCAAGGATTATAACATCTGCGTCACCCCATGCATTAACCTCTGCCATTGCGCGGGCAATATCCTCACCGGCACCTTGCCCCTGCACAAGTGCCGGGGCTATAACTAGGCGTATTGCCGGGTTTCTTTCTTTAACAACTCGTATAATATCTTGCACGGCTGCGCCGGTTGGGCTGGTAATAACGGCTACACAGGCAGGGTAAGCCGGGATAGCACGTTTGCGCGCTTCTTCAAAAAGGCCTTCCGCTTGCAGTTTTTCTACAAGCTGTGCAAAGGCCAATTGTAGCCCGCCTATGCCCGCCGGCTCCATAAGCTCAACATAAAACTGATACTGGCCGGTTTTCTCGTAAATAGACAGCCGCCCATAGGCTATGACCTTTTGCCCGTTTTTGGGGGCAAACGCCAAACTGCCGGCATAACCTGCAAACATTACGCTGCTAAGCGCCGCTGCAGGGTCCTTCAACGTAAAATACATATGCCCGGACGAATGCGCACTGAAGTTAGAAATCTCGCCTTCGATAAACAACCCCGCAAGCAGGGCATCTGATTCCAGCATTTGTTTTACATA
>WQVY01000070.1 GCA_009785605.1 Defluviitaleaceae bacterium
GCCGCTTTGGTCATGAGATGCTAGTATGTGGTTGTATAGGGTACGCTCATAGTAGTCTGCCATTGTTGAGTCTACCGTGTAGTTGTATAGGCGTGCCGTCAGTTTTAACATGTTGTAGCTGGCACAGCTTTCGGCGGTTTTGTCTGAAAGATGTGCGGCGAGTTTGTTGGCATCCTTAAACATCTCGCCTTCGCCCAGGCCGCCTATGCTGTAGGTGTGGCTTTGTGTGACTATGGACCAGAAATTGGCCGCAGTGTCGTAGTACCGTTTTTCTAGGGACTGCTCATACATTTCTACCGCGCCTACCATTTGTGGGACGTGCTGGTTGCCATGTATGCCTGGCAGGGTGTTGATATTTTTCTGCATCGGGTAAAACAGCAGGTCATTGTCAAAGAAGCGGGCGGCGGTTAGGTATTCAGGCTTGTGGGATAGGCGGTGCAGCCTTGCCATTATTTCGTTCATGCCGCCGTATTCACCTGCGATGTACATTGCCCACATTTTGCGGCGCATCTCTGGGTCACAGGCTGCCAGGCGGTTGTATACCCACAGGCCCAGTTTTTCTGCTATTTGCAAGGCTTGTTGTATGCCCGCTAACTCATAAGCGTCTAGTAGGCCTGCAAAAATCTTGTGAAGGGTGTAATACGGGGCCCATATGCTGGGGTAGGGGACATATTCTTGCAGCAGGTCAAACTGGTCTTCGGCGTAGCCGCTAAGGAAGCCTTCCTTGAAGCGGCCTGTCTCGCCCATTACCTTTTGGCACTCTGCCAAGCCGGATACCATATAGCAAAGTTTGTCACGGAATAATTCTTCATTTTCGCCGCTGCATACGGCCAAAGAAAGCGCCGAAAGGTAGTGCCCTGTCGTATGCCCTTTTAGTAGGCACTCTGGTGCGTCCCACCCGGTCATTGGTGGGGCGCTTTTTGTGTCTATGCCAGCGGCATCGCGGAAGTTGTATAGCATTGTGTCGTCGTTGACTGTTTGCAGCCACTCAAGCATCCTGCGCTTGTTGCTGGCAAATATACCAGCGTTGATGGTTACATCCTGTAATGGGAAGGGGTTGAGTTTTGGCTTGGGTAATAGGCCGCTGTCTTGGCTGCTTTGTACATGAATTATTGCCTCTGGTACTAAGTCTGGTTTGCCCTTTACCGGTGGTGTGCCGGTTATGCGGTATGTGCCGGTGGTGTTTATTATTGGCAGCGGTGGCCATTTTACGGCTATAGATGAGTAGCCGCCGGTGTCCTTCTCTGCTACAACGGCGCCGGGTATGACTAGCTGGTGTATTTTATCAAGCTCAACACTCACTTGTGTTGGAAGCAGCTTTGTAGCCGTCCAGCTTAGCTCCCTTGCCAGTACCGTCAGGTGAAAGGGGACTTCCAGGGTCTTGCCTTCGTAGCTAAGATGCGCGGTTAGGGTTAGATTCCTGTTGCCTGTACCGGCGTGGGGCCGTGTTACTTTACCACTCGCGTTAACAACATACGGGTGAGTAGAAACCCATACAATATCCGAGCCGTTTTTGCCCTTGCTGGGCAGTTTTAGGTCGGCTTCTACGGTGTTGAGGTTACCGATATATATGGCGTTTGCGTCTTGTTTTAACATGGCTAATGCGTTCACACTTACCTCCTTAAAAACCTTTATCGGTATCATCAAAACCCAAGGGCTACTCGCGTATCCACACGCGCATACCGCCGCTTTCGCGGTTGCCCCATAAGAAATAAGGCACGGCGCGCAAGGTCGCAGGTTTGCACTGTGGCGGTGCCTGGCTGTAAAGGTTTTCACATGACTCTACACGGGCACCTTCGGCTTCTAGCACTACAACACCGCTTATAGCGTCTATATCCTTTTGCGTAGTGGTTATAGCACTCTCACGCGGGAGGCGCAAGGCAGACAAGTCATGACCGTTGTCTGTTTCTTCTATACAGTAAACCACAGGCCCGCGCATAAGCGCCACACAACCTGCATTGGCCCGTATACGTGTGTTGGCATATATGCGCTTAGGCTCTATTGACAGGCTTAGCACTACTATGTCGCCTGCTTCCCACTTGCGGGAAATATATGCGTATCCGTCTTTTAACTCATATTGGGCAGGGTTGCCGTTGATGGTAAGCGCCCACTTGCTGCACCACGCGGGTATGCGAGTTGCAAAGAAACGTTCTAACCCTGCGGTTTTTGGGTTAATGGTATAGCTGATATCCCCACACCAGGGGTAATTGGATTCGCATGTGATGTGCATACCTGCCGTTTCGCAGTTTGCGCTCCCGCCAAGATATAAGTGGCTGTACACACCTTTATCGTTCTCGCCCCATGCGTATTGCCCCAGGGAGGTTATTAACCTGCTTACATTGGGTGGGCAGCAAGCGCAGAAAAACCACTCTGGCCTTGTAGGTTTTACGTGCCTCTGGTCGGGTACTACACCTGCTATACCCGGCACAACTTCCAGCGGGTTAACATAAAAGAAGCGCTTGCCGTCCAGTTGCATACCGCTTAACGCGCCGTTGTAGAGTTGCAGCTCCATATTGTCTGCATATGCGCCTTTGGGCTCAAGCTCCAGCATATAACGCGCAAAGAAAACCATAGCTATAGACGCACAGGTCTCGGCATAAATTGTGTCGTTGGGGAGGTCATAGTCAACGGTAAATGCTTCCCCATGCACGGTAGAGCCTATGCCGCCGGTAATATACATGCGCTTATTTACGATGTTATCCCACAGGGTGTTACAGGCCTTTATAAGCCCGGCATCGTTGGTCTCGGCAGCTACGGCAGCCATGCCCGCATACATATATACCGCACGTACAGCGTGGCCCACGGCCTGGGTTTGCTCCCTTACTGGCAGGTGGTTTTGGCCGTACTCTGGGTGCTCTTTATTGCCCCAGTGGTGCCAGCCCCTGCGCTTGATTTCTTCTGCAAAATAGCTTGGGGTCTTGCCGCGCTCGTCCAGGAAGTATTGGGCGGTTTGTTTATATGATTCTTCGCCGGTTGTGTGATACAGCCGCATCAGCGCCATTTCTATCTCCTGGTGACCGGGGATGCCTTGGGTCTTGCCATGGCCAAAGCGCTGGCAGATTAGGTCGGCATTTTTGCGCATTATGTTTAGTAAATTGTCTTTGCCTGTGGCTTCGTAGTAAGCTACGGCGGCTTCTATCATATGCCCTGCGCAGTACAGCTCATGACATTCGTGGAGGTTTTGCCACTTACGGTCCGGCTCTTTGACAATAAAATATGTGTTTAGGTACCCGTCCGGCTGCTGTGCGCGGCCTATAATGTCAATAACTTCATCGGCCTTTTTTTCCAGCTCTGGGTCTGGGCGCACGCTAAGGGCGTAAGCTACGGCTTCCAGCCACTTTGCCACGTCGCTGTCTTGGAATACCATGCCGTGAAACTCGCCCTCGGCATCACCGGCGGCAATGCGGAAGTTTTGGATGGCGTGGCTTTTTTCTGCACCCGGCACCCTGTCTTCAAGGATTTCGTTTTGAAACGGGATTACTACATCAATAACCAGGTTTTGAAGCTTAGTCCAAAACCCGTCGTTGATTGTTACATTGCGCAGTGGTAATGCCTGCTGAACTTTTACTGACATTGTGTCCCTCCCTAAAATTTATCAATTGTATAAATATTTCTTACTTTGCCAGCACAGCTTCAATTTCTTCTATAGAGCGTGGGATATCACCAGAAAGGTTTACGCAACCGGTGTCAGTTATAAGGCAGTTATCCTCTAGCCTAAACCCTATACCCCATTCTTCGCAGTAGATACCCACATCCACACAAAACACCATACCTGGCTTTATATCCCCTATGGCGGTGTCTACCATGTCATGCACATCCCAGCCTATATGATGTGCGCCGCCGTGCCAGATGTACTTGCTGCTTTCGGCAGGGTTTTTTAGTAATCCTATTTTCATAAGCTCGTCTGTACAAACTTTGCGGATAGTTTCATCCACGGCCTTCATGGGCATCCCTGGCTTGATAATTTCAAACATATAGTTGGATGTATCATAAGCTGCGTTGTACAGTGCGGCTTGTTTATCTGTAAATTTACCACTCACGGGCCATGCACGTGACACATCTGTTACCAGGTGGTTCCAGTCTGCTCCCACATCCACCAAAATCATGTCATCCCCGCCAATTTGGCCGGTAAAGCTGTTGTAGTGGATAAAGAAATTGTTGCTGCCGGCAGAGATGATGGGCGCAGAAATGGTTGCGACCACGCCGCTTTTTGTTACCACACGGTCAAACTCTGCCTTTAGCTCGTATTCATACATGCCGGGCTTTGCGGCTTTCATCATGGCTATAATGCCATCTTTTGTGATTTCTTCGGAGTGTTTTAGCGCTTCTATTTCACATGGGGCCTTGATTGTACGAAGCTTGCGCAAAGCCGGGAGCATGTTTGCAATTGTAAGCCATGGGTACGAACATCTTACTTTGTTTGCAAATGTATGCGAAATATCATGTGGCTCTGTATGCCGGTTTTTAAATAAATCCAGCCAAAGTTCTTTTATTTGCCCGCTATTAATTGTGCGGAAAATGTCGTCTTCAAAGCTGTCTACATACCTAAGATTTTCTACTCCAGACAGGCCGCGTACTTCGTCTGTGCTGTATCTATAACCATTCCAGCGTTCTTTAAACTGGTCCTTTGGCAGGATGTACAGCCTCTCTTGTATGCTTGAGGCTGTCTTTGTCAGTACCAGTATAAACCCTTCATAATCCACACCAGCCAAGTACAGGTAATTCCTGTCCGAGAAAAATTGATGATACATATCAGCGGATTTCCTATGAGCTTCGCCGGCAAATAATATCGCCATAGAGCCCTCTGGCATTTCGTTAAAAAGGCGCTGCCTATTGTTCATGAAAAATGATTTGTCCATACATAGCCTCCCTTAATTTGTCTATCCGCAGTATAAAACAAAAAATACCTGCTTACAAGAATACAGGATTCTTGCAAGCAGGTATTTACTAGCTTTCTGGAGCTATGTCTTTGTGAGTGTTTATATATTTTTGTTGCCGTAAGTCGCGTCTGGCCCGTGTTTGCGGTAGTAATGCTTATCCAACAGCACCTGGCCTACAGGTGGCATGTCCTGGTTTAGGCTTTGGCTGAGCCATGCCATTTTTGCGCATTCTTCCAGCACTGCGGCGTTGTGTACGGCATCCCCAGGTGAAGTCCCCCAGGTGAAGGCCCCGTGATTCTTTACCAGTACACCCGGTACTGCGTTGGGGTCTATGTTGGCGAAAGTTTCTACAATCACGTTGCCGGTTTCTAGCTCGTAGCTGCCGCGTATTTCACTGTCTGTTAATGCCCTGGTGCATGGTACCGGGCCGTGAAAATAATCGGCATGGGTGGTGCCGTAAGCCGGCAAACCGCAGCCGGCCTGCGCAAATGCAGTAGCGTAGGTAGAGTGGGTATGCACAACCCCAGTAATATCGGGGAAAGCCTCATACAACCGCAGGTGCGTGGCTGTGTCAGACGAAGGGTTGCCTTCACCTGCCACTACATTACCGTTGAGGTCTACGATTATCATATCGTCTAGGATTAGCTTCTTGTACGGTATGCCGCTTGGCTTTATTGCAACCAGCCCCCTGGCACGGTCTATCCCGCTAACATTGCCCCAGGTAAATAGCACAAGTCCCAGCTTGGGTAGTTGCAAATTGGCTTTGTGTACTGCTTTTCTAAGGGTTTTTAACAAGGTAATACTCCTTTTGCCGTGTTAGAATACAGCTTATTAGTAAGTTTAGGCGTATTCTTTACGCAAACGGGTTCTCTCCGCAATAAAGCCTACCGGCGGGCTGGTTATATGCTACATCGGCAACGCCTAGCATCTTCATGGCGCTAAACAAAATTTTGCCAACATGTGCAAAGCCAAGTCCCACATGATGTGGGTAGCGCTTCGCAACCAGTACATGCCTGTAAAAACGCGCCATTTCTGGTATTGCAATAATGCCAATACCGCCAAAGGAGCGTGGGTCTATATCCATAGTTTCCCCTTGGGCAATGTATGAGCGCAGTACGCAATCTGCAGTTGATTGCAGCCTAAAGAGTGTGATTTGCCCGGCTTTTATTTGCCCTTCTAGGGTGCCGCGGGTGATATCTGGCTCTGTATTTGGGTCTTCTAGTAGGCGGTTCATAATTAGTTGGTATTTCATCTCGCCATTTTTAAGATGGCAAATTGGTGTGTTGCCGCAGTGGAAGCCCATGAATAAGTCTGTGGCTTTGTAGTCACCTAAGTGTTTCTTGTTGGCTTCGTACATGTCGTATGGGACGGTGTTGTTGATATCCAACAGCGTAGGTGGCAGGTCTGTTACTAGCTGCAATATATATTCGGAAAGCGCGCCGTAGATATCGGTTTCGCATGAAACAGGGATGCCACGGGCAGCCAGGCGGGAGTTAACATAACATGGCACCATGCCAAACTGGGTCTGGAATGCGGGCCAGCATTTGTTAGCAAAAATATAGTATTCGGATGCGCCTTTATTGTCGTTGGCCCAGTCCAAAAGGGTGATTTCTAGCTGCGCTAGGCGCTTTAGTACGCCTGGCTGCTTGTTGCCTTGGCCTAGCTCTGCTGCCATATCTTCGACTACTGCCTGTATGCGCGGGTCATTTTCGTTGGCTTTAAACTTCGCGTATAGGTCAAGCTCGGAGTTTTCTTGGATTTCTACACCCAAGTCAAATAGCGGCTTAATGGGGGCATTGCAAGCAAGGAAGTCATGTGGGCGTGGGCCAAAAGAGAATATTTTTAGCTTGCCAAGCGCAATTTTTACCCTGGCTACTGGCAAAAACTCACTTATCATATCCGCCACCTCGCAGGCGGTGCCTACTGGGTACTCGGGGATATGTGCGTTTACGCCTCTAAGGCCTAGGTTATAAGAAGCGTTGAGCATACCGCAGTATGCATCGCCTCTGCCTTGGATAAGGTTTTCGCCGGTTTCTTCTGCTGCTGCGGCAAACATTACAGGGCCGCAAAACTTTTGTGCAAGCAATGTCTCGGGCCCCTCTGGGCCAAAGTTGCCAAGATACACGGCCAAGGCGTTACACCCGGCTTTGTTAAGCTCTGCCAGTGCTTCCACTGCGTGTACTTCGTTTTCTACTACTACTTTTACTTCTGTTACAGTGATGCCCTTTTTTGTAAGAGCCGCTACTACCGCAACGCGGCGCTTCTCAGACAGGGTGCTTGGGAAACAGTCGCGGCTTACCGCTACTATTCCCAGTTTTACTGTTGGCATGTTTTTCATGTCTAATCTCCTTTATGTTTTGCGCTTCAAGCTGATACTAATCTCAAATAAAATCTGAGAATTTGCCCAAATAGAAAATATCAGGTATTAGTGATTTTTCGTTTGGGCAAATTTACATTTTACTTGAGATTAGTATGAGTTGCTATGAAAAAGCGCTTAATAATGAGTAAATATAGCAATCGCACCTTTAAACGGTCCTGTCCGAGCCAAAATCGCGAACGCTCCAACGCGTTTTTGGCGACAGACAGGACTGATTTAAAGTACGATTGCTAAAGAAGTTTGTATAGCCGAATAATATTGTATTAGCCGTAGCATTGCAAGTCATTTACGCACATTCAGCAACCATTTCGCCATAACTCGTAACTAGACACTCATCCTCCGCTCTGGCATACTACTCAAGCTGCCGCAAAGGATAAGGGGTTGCTGTGATGTTGGCCAATTTATTATTTAGTATTAATACGGTGTTGCCGCTGTTTCTTATGCTATTAATGGGCTACACGCTCAAAAAACTAGACTTTATAAGCGGTGGGTTTGTGTCCAGCGGCAATAAATTTGTGTTTTATATAGCGCTGCCGGCAACCCTGTTTAGAAGTGTTTACACAGCACAGCTTGGGGAGCTACTGGATATGAGGTTTGCGGCCTTTGCCGTAGCGGCTTCTCTTGTGGCGTTTCTTGTTATATGGCTGGTAGCGGCGCTTATTATTAAGGACAAGCAAATAACTGGGACCTTTACCCAAGGTGCGTTTAGGGGAAACTTTGCTTTCCTTGGGATGCCGTTACTTATAAGCTTGGCTGGGGATGCCGGTGCGGCACGTTCGGCACTTATTTTGGTATTTGTGATACCTGTGTATAACATCTGCTCTATTTTGGTGCTAACAGCCCGCTCAGATACGGGCAAAAAAGTGGGGTTTATGACGGTTGTTTATACCATCGTCAAAAACCCCTTTATTATTGCTATTTTCCTGGCATTTGTGGTGCAGCTTGCAGGTATTAGCCTGCCTTTTGTGGTGAGCCACACTATGGGATACGCTGCAAACATGGCAACGCCTTTGGCGCTTATCTGCTTAGGTGCGGGTATGTACTTCCAGGGTTTTGACGCGAAGTTTAAGTATGCGTTAATCGCAAGCTTGGTAAAGGTAATTGTGTTGCCAGTCTTGTTTGTGGCTACGGGCTATGTGCTAGGCTTTAGGGGCTACGATATAGCGGCATTGTTGGTGCTTGGGGGTGTGCCGTCGGCCATTGCAGGCTATGCCATGGTTGTGCAGATGGGTGGCGACAGCTATGTTGCGGCAACCATAATTGTCATATCCACATTGGCATCGGCATTTACTCTTACATTGTTTATTTACATGCTGCGTATGCTTGGGGTGATATAGCAATCCCCCTTGCTACATACAAGTTGTTCTTATATTCGCAGACAATAATGTGATAAACCGCGTATTTATCTATAACTATGGCCAAGGGGCAGGCACCCATGATAAAAAACAGCAGAACGGCTTCATAGTGCTTTCCCAACCTTAAACGCCACCCATGGTATACAGTGCGAGTGGCATATATTAAGGAGTTGATTATATATGGCAGTACCCATCGTGCTGTATGATGAAAATCACGAGAGGGTAGGTGAAACATATCACCGCCGCGCTAAGCAGCTAGTGCGAAGCGGGCGGGCGGTTTGGCTGGAAGATGGCCATAGTTTGCTAATGGCCCCACAACAGGCTCAAACCCAAGATGTATCAGCCTCCCCTCCCACACAGGAGGATTTAATTATGACTGAAAGCATTTATACAAACAACGGGCCCCCCCCGTCCCACGAACCACCAGAAGCAACTCACACCACCGGTATCAATGAGCTGCGCATGTACTTGGCTAGGCAAAACGTGGCCCGTAAAAGAAGCCTTGTAAAAAACTTGGTCGCATATGCGCTGGTGTGGCTGGCTCTTATATCAATTGCATGGGTTACACCTGCAACCCATGTGAATGTGGCTACAGCTATGTCGCTTGGCGAAAGTGATGTAATAAGAGTTACACAACCGTTTACGAGTGGGTCGCACAGAGTACGGGGGCACAACGAGTTTCAGGCATACCGTTTCGACGACGCGCTTGGGGCATATATTATAGAAATTATTAATAACAATGTCGCTAATGCACTTGAGGGTATACCAACCTGGTTGCACCCTGTTAACACCGTACAGTTCGAATTTTCTCCGTACTTTACCAGTGCAAATGCATCTTTTAGCCGCGCATCATCTGCCCACAATTCCAATAGCTCAAGTAGTTTTTGGTTCTTTATAGTAGGGATAATGTTCGCGTGGGGGGTATGGATTTTGGCCCGTGGTATCAATGTTGCTAGGCAAAGCGTGCAAAACAGGCCAAAGAGGCCTTTGCGCCCAGACCCGGTAGCTATGGAGTATCAGCGCCTAAGCACTATGGCCGACTATGAATAAGCTCAATAATAACCCAAAAGACCAGGAGCCGCGCTATGCGGTTCCTTTTTTTATGTCCTATGATATACTACCCGCAAAAAAGGAGCCAATCATGCCCAATCATATCCACACTATCCCTGTGCTAGATGCGTTGCGTGACCCGCAAGGCTGTGCACTGTGTGTAATGCATAATAAATTGGAAACAGACGCAATCAATTTTATAATGGGCCCGGCCTATATGGAAGACGACGTGCGCACCCAAACCAACCGCCTAGGCTTTTGTGAATCACACCTGGCGGCTATGTATGCCGGGCAAAACCGCTTGGGGCTTGCACTTATGCTTCATACCTATATGCGTCAATTAAACAAGGATATTTCCTCCATTATAAAAAGCAAACTGCCATCTCCCTTTTTTGGTAAAGATGCAAACGGTCCGCTGGCCAAGATACACGCGCATCTGGTAAAGGCTGGGGAGTCTTGTTATGTATGTAACAAAATCGAAGACACCTATAATAGGTATATAGATACATTCTTGTACCTGTGGAATAAGGGCGGCGACGATGCCAAGCTTATAAAAAGCCAAAAAAGCTACTGTTTGCCGCATTTTACGCTGCTGGTAACACAAGCAGACAAGCTAAGCCGCAGCAAACGGGAAAAATTTATAGAAGAAATAGTACTTCCGCAACTAAAATCCATGCAAGAGCTAGAAGAAGACCTAGAATGGTTTACCTTAAAATTCGACTACCGCTACGCAGACGAGCCATGGAAAAACTCCAAGGATGCATTGCCCAGGGCGCTTAGGATGCTTGGCAGCGCAGAATAATACAAAGGGGTAATGATTTGATGCAAAGTTTCTTCTCAACAGAACGTGCCAAGCTTAAAGAAATGACTTTTGCCGAAAAACGGTGGTATATATGGGAATACTACAAGCTGCACATCCTGTTTACTGTGATAGGCATAGCCATTGTTATAGGCTTTATAAATGTCTGGATTATCAACCCCCCTAAGCGGGAACATTTGTATATAGCATGGCTTGCTGGGTCCGTACATGAAGACCGTCTGGAAGAACTCTCCCAAAGCCTTAATGTACTGGTACACGAGCAAGACCAGCACCGGTATCAGGTATCTGTACGGTCGTATGTCCTTAGCGACAACCACCAGCTAAACCGGGCAATAAGCACTCGTTTCCATGCGCTACTGGCCGTGGGCGATATACATGCGGTTATTGCAACCAGCGAAGGCATACAAGAAAATGCCGATTTTGGGGTTATACGACCCCCAGTAGATTTACTGGCATTAATACGGGAATCCAACCCGCCACTATATGACATAGTATCGCAAAGGCTGTTGAGTGTAACATTCGTCTTAGATGAGGAGGATGTAACAAGCACAATGGCCATAAGTTTAAGCGATTCACGTTTGTTGGAGGGTATGGGATTTACAACAGATGGTTTGTACATGGGCGTGATATCCAACTCACTACACATAAACGAGATTGCACAAGCACTAGCAGTGATATTTGGTTTCGAAATAGAAGACTAAGGGGGATGTAGTGTGGAAGTTTGCGAAGCAAACTTTCACTGCCAGCGTTGTGCTGAAGCCTCAGAATGGAGATTTATATGAAAAAAAACGAAGGCAGTAAATTTATGCTGTTTATGATGATATGGGCTATTATTACTGTGTTTATGCTCACGTTTGTACTAGGGACACTAAGCTTAGTGTTTGACGTAGACATGGACGAAGCGCTTGAGGTGCTATCTACACCGCTTGGGGTTATTTTTTACCAGGTAGCTGCATTTATATTTCCATTAGTGATATGGATGATTATAAGAAGCGAGCCATTTAAGCCCAACTTCCCGGCTGCTAAGCTTGGAGGTAAAAATATTATTATTATTGTGGCACTTAGCTTCCTGTTACAGCCCATTATGATGCTGATATCTGGGATAACTAGTCTATTTTTTAACAACGATGTTGCAGAGCTTATGTACACTTTTCAGCAGTACCCTTTCTGGCTGCAACTGATTGCCATTGCAGTAACCCCGGCAATATGTGAGGAGCTGGTGTTTAGGGGTTATATCCAGTCCAAATACAATAGCCATACAATAAAAAAAGCCGCTTTAATAAACGGCCTGTTTTTTGCGATGATGCACCTAAACCTTCAGCAATTTGCCTATACATTTGTGCTGGGGGTTGTTTTTGCGTATATGGTGCACTACACCCGCTCTATATGGGCGGCTATATTGCCCCATTTTATACTCAACGGTACACAGGCAGTGCTGGGCCGCTGGGCCTTTGTAGCAGCACCCGCGTATGTAGATACCTACGCAGAGGAGTTGTTTACCTCGCTGCCGGTAAGCGACGAAATAATGGGCATTATTATCATCGGAATCATTTCGTTAATCCTGTCACCGGTAATATTTATCTTGTTTAGGGAATTTTTTAAGCACAATAAGTGGCAAGTCGCAAGCGAATATGACCAAGCCATCACTCCCAAGCAGCAGATATACGAACACGATAAAAACTATATGCCAGAATGGGCACGCACGCACTACGAAACTCCCACTGGCCCACAGCCAGTGAGCGGCGCATATGATGCAACTGCTCCGCAACCAATGCATCAACACATGCCACAATCAAGATTCTCTCAAATTGATATGTATACTGTTGGGGTTGTGGTTATTTTTATATTGTTTGCTGTGCTAACGATTCTAAGCTAGGCCTTATACACAAAGGTAAAGCCCGGCCACAGGGGGGGGGTGGGGCCGGGCTTGAGGGGGGATATTGTTGTTCCTCAAACTGGAGTTTAAGGTCACAGGTATAATATTTACCATTTCCTATGGAATTATACAAGCATTTTTGATTATTATTCAATTACATTTGGATTACACCTTAACAGGGACCAAACGCTTAAGCCTATACCACCACAATCCTGCGGCTGCTACACGCAATATAAACACAAACACAAAGGCCCAACGCAGCCCATTTATGTTGCCGCCAAGGGCGCGATACAGGGCTACGCCAGCTACCGGCATAATGGCATTGCTAAGGGTTATAAGACATGTATAAACAGAAATAGAAAACCCGCGGTATTCTTTATCCAGTACCGGCATCAAACACTGGAATATGTTAAGCCCCACAGTTGCAAATGTAAGCATAGCAATTGTGTGCATAATCAAGAACACCGTAGGCCCGGCGGCTATGGGCAAGCTTGTGGCCACAATAATTGCAATTGGGTTAAGGGTCAGCCCCAAAATGCCAAATGTCATAGGCTTTTCTGGGCCTAGCCGCTGGTTGCGCTTACTCCAAAACCGCAGCGTAACAAGCTGGGCCGCAGTTGTACCCACCGCTGCAAGGCCGATTTGGAACTCGTTCATACGCAGGTAGTTAGCCTGCCCTATGAAGTATAGCGTCCAATCTATATGCCATGTCATGTGAAAAAACAGTGCTACCACCGCAAAAATCTTAAATTGTTTATTAGCAAGCAGGCGCGAACCTGCTTTTTTTATTTCCACGAAGCGGATTTTCTTGGGTTGGGCTGGGTCTTCGGCCTTGATTTTGCGCAAATGTGCGGCATTAACAAGCAGCATAACCGCAACCACCCCATATAAAAACTGGTGTGCGATTATCTTCCCGCTTTCGCTTGGTATAGATGTTAGCACACCGCCACTAATAAGCGGGATTACCAGCGATACAAGTATCCCCATACGGGCACGCAAAGTCAAAACACTGTTGCGGCGCCCTTCTGCCACTACCTCTGGGAAATAACCCTGCCAAGAGAGGCCATACAGCATAAGCGATGCATTAGCCAACGCCAAAAATGCCAAGAAAAAAAACAACGGCTGCACAGCAGTAAACCCGGCCGCAGCACCCGCAAGGAAAAATACCGCCGCAGCAATAAGTGCCGCAGACAGCATACGCCCTTTGTTGGCAAGGCTGTCTACAAACAACCCTGCTGGCACAAGCAAAAAAAGGTTAAGCATCTGGGGCAAAAATTGCAACATAGTCAAATGAAAATCCCCAGCCCCAAGCCGCTGGGCAAATAGGTTATTGTTGTTGGCGGCGAGGTTCATGGCTCCAAGTGCTAGTATCCCGTCAATGGCATAATTGGCTGCGGTGGGGTTGTTGGATGTAAAGCTCTTTATTTTGGCCAGGGCTTGATAACGTTTTAATATCATCTACTCGTGCTCCATAAGCGGCCAAAAAATTTACTAATGTCTAAGATTTTTGGCCCAATGATAATTTCAGAAGAAGTCTATTATAATACGCTTTACATACAATAACCACAGTAATGCTACCATCTCTCATTTTTGGCTATATCATGTGCTGGACACCAGACTCACACATCTTGCGACTTCGTAGCCATGCCGCATAATAATCTTAAAATCGGCCAGTGATGGCTTACTAAGGGTCGTGATATAGTCCCTGGCGTGGGTGGCTTGATGCTCTGGAAGGCTTTGTGAAATCACTTGCCTGGCATGTGCAGGGTCAAGGGTAGAGTTGCGCAGGATATGAGCAGCACTGTCGCCTATTTGAAGATACATGCCGTTTTTCTCGCGCTGTATGTAGTTGGTTATACTTTGGATGCGCAAGATGTTCACTTGGTCCATAGCTATATCCAATGGGTGTGTTGTTGATAATATAGATATATGATAAGCTATCTCATCAAAAGAGATGGGGTGTATCATGTTGGCTTGTAAGAAATGTAATTCCGAGCGACTCGTCAAAAATGGCATAGTAAAAAA
>WQVY01000071.1 GCA_009785605.1 Defluviitaleaceae bacterium
CCTACTTGCTGAACAGGCAAAACGCGACTTGCGCGGCATTTATGAGTATTTTGCTTTTACTCGGTTAGAGCCAAAGCTTGGAAAGAAAATCAAACAGCGAATAGTGGAAAAATTAAATTCGCTTAACGAAATGCCTCATAGATACCCGGTCTATCAAGAAGAGCCGTGGAAAACCATAGGGCTTCGTCAAGTTTTCGCCGGGAGTTACTGTATTTTTTATCTTGTAACAGAAAATAGAGTGCATGTAGCCCGTATCATGTATGGAAGCATGGATTTAAGTGCCGCCTTGAGCGAAACAGCATCTGACGGTTTTCAATAAAGTGGAAATACTTCATCAATATACTTTATACATTTGAGGAGAATGAATACCATTATGCCTAACATTAACAAAATAGCAGAGACAATGAAAATGAATAGAGCAGTGTTTCCACAGGAAATATTCACGGAATTGGGCTTTGATAAAGATGGAGATGTATTGACTCCCGGAAAATCAAAGCAAGAACGCGAAGCTTACAAACAACAAGAGTTTGAACTGCTTACAAAATTAAACGATTTGCTTACCCTTGAGCAAAAATTTGCTATTATGGAACAAAAGGGCTGTTGTAAAACCAGTAGAATGGATAAGGAATCCAAAGACTTTGGAAAAACACACGTGGATAAAACCATTGCAGAAAAGTTGCAAATATTGTCGTCAGGCAACAGCGCACCCAGCGTGAACGATGACGGGACAAGATGCTATGCGTTGCCTACCGACAAAGATGCCCCATGTATGAATGATGACGGAACTATCAGTTATGCGGTGGTATGTTTTAACCTTGACAGCGAAAAGGCTTTGAGCAGTTGCCATTGTCTTAGGAGGAATTATCAAGAGGAATTCTTATCGTTTGCAAGAGAACACCACGACAAGGTATGTTCGTTTATGCAGTTCTTCTGTGGTTGTTGCGCAGGACATCAAAAGCACCATTTACAAAACAAACTGGGTGTGAAGTTAAAACTTAAGTCTGTAACTTCATCTTCGATTAAAACTGATAAAGGGTATAAGCGTGTTTTCATATATGAGGTAAAACAATCGTAGCTATCAAAGCCCATCAAAAAGCCCACCAATAAAATTGGCAATGACCTCGCCAATAGTCTCTGCAATTGCGCCCCCTGCCCCTTCTGCTACCGCCTCGCAAGCTATTTCTGCGGCGGCGGCACATGCGGCCTCGGCCGCAGTGCTGGCAACTAGTTCTGCTGCTGTGTCCGCCCCTTCGGTTGTTGTGTTGCTACTTCTTGTTAGCGCCCAGATACCGCCGTCTAGGGCCAGTTCGCCTATTTCGCCTATACCTTCTGCTGTGGAAATGTTAGAAGCAGCTTGGTCTTGTTCGGGCATTGGCTGCCCAGTTAGCAATGTGTTTTGATTTACGTTTGGTTGCGTGTTGTGATTGTTCATGCTGGCATACCCCTTCTTTATATATGATTTGTTAAATCTCACCCAACTCTGCGCTATTGAGGATAGCTTCTATATGTTTACATAATGCATCGCGCATGTCTGCCGCTTCGCTTATTGGCTCGTACCTAAAGCCGCTAATGTCAAACGGCGGAACTGAATATTCACTGGTTGGACAGAAATAAAACAGCATTTTCTTTTGCCCGATATTTTTAAGTGCATACCCTACTTCTACCATGACATTATGGCGTGCACCGGTCAGGTCTGCTATAAAAATGTCCGAGCTGTCTATTTTATTGTACATTACTTCTCTTATGTCAAATGTCCCGCCGTCTTGTGTGGCCATATCCACCAGCTTTAAATTAAAGTCGTCTTCGACTATAGACCTTATAGCTTCTAATCTCCTGACTGCGGGTGTGTATTGGTCGTGCGTGCTGCTTGGGTACCAGCGTGCAAGAAACACCTGTTTGGGTATATTTTCATATACAGAGTCAAATATGCTTATTACATCTGTTATGTGCAAGTTCTTTGCAAGGCCAATGTTGTTTTTTGTGACCCATGATACAAAACGCTTGTATTTAAAGCTTTCGCATTGCAGCTTATATACGGTCATGGCACCCAAGACGGCTATGTTTTCGGTTATTGCGGTTATTTGTGACTCCTTTAGGGCGGCGTTTATGTCTGTTATACTTTTTATAAGGATATCCACGGCAGAGTCATCTTTTAGTACCAATTCAAGGCTTAGGAGCTGGGTAAATACTTCAACGAAGTATGTATACTTGCTTTGCCCTATAAACGAATTTACCTCTGGGTAATATTCAAACTTTACTACGCTGCAAAGTTTTCTTGTGAATATATATGGCAGCCCAAAGCTCGCATCACCTCGCAGTATATCGTCAGGGAAGGCATCTTCGCCTTCTATTATGACTTTCAAATTTTCTTCTGTCCTTAGTGGGATTTGCTTTGTGTTTATATTGTGGAATAATGCACGGCAAAACTTGTCTGTTTCATGCTCTCCATAAAAAAACAGTAGGCAAAATGGTATGGGCATATCTTTGTATGACGAGCCCTCATGCACAGCGCTAAGCCTGTGATTGCCGTCTATCCGCAAAAATTTTTTTATCGCATTTTCATCGAAATCAAGGAAGGCGCTTTGCACTTTGTCTTTTGTTCTTATATCCCTATCCTCTGCAGATTGCCTCTGGTATGTTGAAATTGAAACTGATATCTTTCCTACTTTGGCCCTGCTCAAATTGCCTTTTAGGTTTATGGCACTCCTTAGCAAACTAATAGATTCTGGCGTTGCTGTATTGGCTTGGAAGTCGACACACAAAATCACCTCTGGGAAAAATGTAAACTCACTGCTTGATAAAAATCGCTCCATCTCCCCGGCGTGGTCTGATATTAGCTCACGCTGGATTTCTGGTATAGACTCCGACACATTTGCAAGTTGAAGCATAGGCGCGAAGCCTCGCAAGCAGAAAAAGTTATTCATAGAACGGTCTATTACACCTGTTAGTCTCATGTATTTCCCTCCAGTAGGATTTTTTCTACTTGTGATTTGGCAGTGTCGATGATGGTGCCAGCTTCTATCTCGAGTTCATATGCATGTGCTCTAATTTTTGCGGCTTTGTTTGCAATTCTTTTTTGAATGTTTATATCAGGCATAATAATGGCTTGCCCAAAATACTCACGCATAATTAAATTTCGGATTCCATTTGTTTGGGTTTGCATTACCTCTGTTGCTTTAATATTGTGCATTAGCCTTAAATATTCGAATACATAACGAGGGTATGCAACAGACTCATCTACAACAAGCTTGTGAATAAAATTGCTAAAAGCCAATGTATTGCGCTTGACCATCTCACTCTCTATAAAGGCAACACGCCCAACTGGCTGGTCATCACTCCCGCCAGACTTTTCGATTAATATATCATTTGCGGACACGGCAATTTTTTCATATGCGTCTGGCTTGTATTTACGGTGCTTTGTACGGTTGTTTTCGAGGTCTAAGTTAAACCTGTTATCAAACTCTGTTGCCCTTATGGTCAAGCATGTCACTAGGTCACTGTCTGTTTCTGTCTCGTCTAGGCCCCAGTTTCCAGATATATCGAGTGTTATAATATCTCGTAAATATTTCTTTCTGTAGGGGCTGTTTTCTATTGCAGAGAATAGCTGCTGGTATTTACATGTATATTTTTTTGGGTCGAATCTACCTCCCAAAACACTATTTGACCCAGCCACAAACATCCTATTTTTAAGCGTATTTTCCTCCTCTAGCGGCATAACTATGCCCAGTTCATCCAAAAGGTAGCTGTTGATGCTGTTTAGCAACTCATTTGCGGCTTGTTCTTTTTGGCGTTTTTTTTCGTATGCGTCATCCATTATTTCTACTATTTGTTGTTGAATTGACATAGGAGGTACAGGTACTAACATGTTTTTATACTCTTGTGCATTAATATTAGGCTGACCGGCTAAGCGCATTGTTGCATTTTTCCAGCATTCGAAAGAACTCAATTGCAGATAATAAAAAATATAATATGGTAAGGCAATTTGTTTGTTTATTCGGAAATTAATCAGATATCCAGCAAATATGCACGAATCGCTGACTTTGCTAGTGTCGTGAAGATAACTTTTTCCTACTGTATTGCCACTTCTGGCAATAACCAAGTCATCATGATATAGCATGTACCTATTATCTATTTTTTCACTGGTTGCGCCTAACTCGTCAGTTAGTCGGCCAAATTCATCTATATCAGTAATCCTGATATATCTTGTTTGTTTTTTTGATGTCCTAACTATACCGGCTTCATTGGCGCCATAAAATGGAGGTTCTGATAGGATATCTATAAATTTTTTAACACTATAAGCAAACTTATTTTTTTCTTCTTTCAAATATTTCATGAAAATCGGATCCATCCTACCCACAATCTCGCCCCAATTTATCAAAAACACATCATTCTCATCAAAACTGGGGCTTAAAGAAAAAAATAATCATTTCCCTTTTCTATGGCATCTATAAATCTTGCGAGTTCTTTTGAGATATCATCTAGCTCGTTTTTGCCGGTTTCCCGGCCTGTGGCATCGTATCCTATTTCCTCTGCTATTGCCATAAAAATAGGATAATCTCTAAACTCGCTTTTATAGTTTTCGTCATATTTTTCGGACAAAACTTCTCGTGATTTTTCGATTTTTTCGTCGAAATCATCGCTTATTTGCTGGCGTTCTTGTTTTAATTTATCTATATTTTCACTGTTGTCTTTTTCTGCTGCTCTTATTAATTTTGCGTATTTTGCAAGCTCTTCCTTCTTATCTTCTAGTAATTGAGTAAAATTTTCACCTTCTTGCGAGTCTTGTATAAGCGATGTTTGAAGTTTTTCTTTTGCAATTTTTCTGCGGCTCTTGTCATGCATGTCGTATTTCTTCAAAAACATAACAGAGCTTTTGACCCCCGCGCCATTGGCCATAAATGCAATTTGCGGCAACGAGACAACAGCCACTATCCTGTAGGTTTGGCTTATATAGTCGCGTACGTACTGCATGCTGCTGTTGGTTAGTATGCCGTCTGGCACTACTATTGCAAGATATCCGCCATCTGTCAGGTATTGCTCTGCCTGTTCTATAAACAGTACTTCGCTGCTTTGGCTGGGGCGGGCGGCAGCTTTGCTTGCGGGGTTGAGCCAGTCTACGTCCCTTGTTGCCAGCGAGTATTGGTGCATATATGCTTTTTCTGTTTGTTTTATGGTCGAGCCAAATGGTGGGTTGGTGATGATATAGTCAAAGCTGCCTTCCATAAAACCGGAGTTTTCTGTTCTTTTTCTTAAATCTGCTGGGGGTATAAGCCCGTCGGCACTTACTACATTTGTGTGGCCGTCGTCATGGATGATCATGTTCATTTTTGCGGTCCTTGCTATTTGCTCGTTTATTTCTATGCCGTATAGGTTGTGCTCTGCAAAGCTGTGCCAGTATTGCCGCCATCTATTGCTTTGGCGTACGTCATTTTTATAATCGGGATACATTGCGGTTGCTTGCTCACGTACTTTAAAAAGCGCGTGCAGCAAAAAGCCACCGCTGCCGCATGAGGTATCTAGCACCTTGCTTTTGTTGGTTATGGGTAGGCTATCTACAATAAAACTCACTATCTTGCGCGGTGTAAAGTACTGCCCAAAATCACCCCTAAAAAACGAGCCCATAAACGTCTCAAACGCGCGACCCTTGCTGTCTAGGTCTGTGTTAAGCAGGTCTATCCCTTGTAGGTAGCCTACTACTGTGCGTGCTTTGCTTGCGTTGAGCTTTATATCGTCTTTAAAAATCTCGGGTGCATTTTTACGCTCGCCTAGTTTGCGCCCTTCTTGATACAGGGCTTGTATGCGCTTTAGTAGCTGGCTGCTTGTTTCTTCGTCTGCTTTGGCTTTGGCGGCTGGTGACTTGTCTTTCGGCTCTACTGTTATTACTTGAAAGTCGTATGCCTCCCCTTCTTCGCGGTGTATGCCTTCGTCATATATTTTGCAAAAGATAAGTTTGTCTAGCTCGTCGAAAGCCTCTGACGGGTTGAGCTCGCCGCCGCCCCATAGGGCTTGGTGGGCTTGTTTGAATATGTTGGTAAGGTCTGCTTCCGAGACTTTTTCCAGAGGCGAGAGTTGTTGGCCGCCTTGTGTAGTGCCGCCATTGTATGCGTACTTGTATGCGCTTAGCTTCTTAACGCCGTATTGGGGGATGTCTGATGCAGGTTCTCCTGGGGTGTTGACCTCTTTATCAAATACGTGATAGATATTTTTGATACCTGACGT
Source organism: Defluviitaleaceae bacterium (assembly GCA_009785605.1). GTDB lineage: Bacteria > Bacillota > Clostridia > Lachnospirales > WQUN01 > WRAN01. Next base: position 6,220 of record WQVY01000071.1, read on the forward strand.
TACCCATACGTATTTTAATGTCCCGCCGGTTGCGTGGGCATATGCAAATACTTGGCTTATAGCTTGAGTAAATTCTTGCTCGGAAATATCGGCTTTTTTGCATTCTACTATTACATGGGGGGCTTGGTGATGCTGGTCGTTGTATACAATGATATCGGCCTGCTTGGTATCGAAGCCAACAGTTACGGATACATACTGGCGGATGTGTGACTCTGGGTATTTGTAGTGCAGTACAAGCTTGCAAAACGTCTCTGCTTGTACTTTTTCTTCGGGCTTGGTGTAATTTCTTGTTATGTTCTGATGTACGTATGTAATGACGGACTCATCAGAATTGAGCTTGACTATACCCTTTGCAATGCCTTGTTTGAGATAGCTGGTTATATTGTTCATGGTTATCTCCGTTCTGAAATTTAGCATAATCTTTATTTATGCAAATTGTAGCATACATTGCATGCAATTTCCTACAGGCATAAAAACGGGCATTTGGATATCATGCAGTGTTGCGCGCAATATCCAAATGCCCTTTAGCAAACCTTGATAGCTGATAATAATCTTCTATTCCATAAACGGGTACCCTACAGCCTCTGCCGGGATAAATGTCTCCTTTATAGTGCGTGGGCTAGTCCAGCGCAGCAGGTTTAGTACACTGCCGGCCTTGTCGTTTGTGCCTGACGCGCGGCCGCCGCCAAAGGGTTGCTGCCCTACCACTGCGCCGGTTGGCTTGTCGTTGATATAGAAGTTGCCAGCGGCATCGGCCAGGCGGCGCTCCATATCGGCTAGTACGTGCCTGTCTTGGGCAAATATAGCGCCGGTTAGGGCATAGGGGCTTACGGTGCAGCAACTTTGTATTGCTGCGTCAAACTCGCTGTCTGGGTAGACATAAACCGTAAGTACCGGGCCAAAGATTTCTTCGCGCATAGTCACGAAATCTGGAGTCTTGGATAAGATAACTGTGGGGTGGATAAACCAGCCCTGTGACTCGTCATAGTGGCCGCAAAGTATTTCTGCGTCAGGGGATCTCTTGGCAGTCTCTATATATTCGACTATAGAGCGGTATGCTCTTTCGTCTATTATGGCACCCATGAAGTTGGATAAATCCGCTACATCGCCTACGCGCAGTTTTTGAATTTCGGCAAGAAGCAGCTCTTTGACTTGTGGCCACAAACTTTGGGGGATGTATGCGCGTGATGCGGCAGAGCATTTTTGCCCTTGATATTCGAACGCGCCGCGCACCATTGCTGTAACAAGTGGGACTACTTTGGCTGTGTTGTGGGCAAAGATAAAGTCCTTGCCGCCTGTTTCGCCAACTAGGCGCGGGTAGTTGCTGTAGTTTGCGATATTTTCGCCAACCAACTTCCAACAGCCGTTGAAGACACCGGTTGAGCCAGTGAAGTGGAAGCCGGCCATCTCTGGGTGGGTGAGTACATATTTGCTTATATCTGGGCCGCTGCACGGTACAAAATTGATAACACCCGGCGGCAAGCCAGCTTCTTGTAGTATTTGATAGATAAGATAATTGGAGAGTACAGCTGTGCCGGCGGGTTTCCATACCACGGTGTTACCCATGATGGCAGGCGAACATGGCAGGTTGCCGCCTATGGCCGTAAAGTTGAAGGGGCTAATTGCCACTACAAAGCCGCTAAGCGGGCGGTATTCGCTTCTATTCCACATCCCGGGGGAGCTTATGGGTTGGTTCTTGTATATTTCTTGGGCGAAGTGTACGTTAAAGCGCAAAAAGTCTGCTAACTCGCATGCGGAGTCTATTTCGGCTTGGTATACGGTTTTGCTTTGGCCTAGCATAGTTGCTGCGTTTAGTACCTGCCGCCATGGGCCAGATATCATATCTGCTGCTTTTAGGAAAATTGCGGCTCTATGCTCCCAGGGCATAGCGGCCCAGTCGGCTTTTGCGGCTAGTGAGGCGTCTATTGCTGCCTTTAGCTCGTTGGGCCCGGCCAGGGAGTACTCTGCCAATGTGTGTGTGTGGTTGTGGGGCATCTTGCACTGGCCTTTTTTGGGTGTGTGTATTTCTTTGCCGCCTATTACTAGTGGTATGTCCATAACTGTGGCGGCTTGGCGCTTAAGCTCGGCCAATACTGCTTCACGCTCTGGTGTGTTTGGGGCATAGGTTAGCACTGGCTCGTTGGTTGGGGTTGGGACTGTAAAAATTGCGTTACTCATGGCTTATCATCTCCTGTATTGTTGGTGGGGTCATGCCCTAATATTAAATATTGTACAGCCTGTACTTTACAATAGCAAACCCGAAAATAATATGCAATATATGGCTATTGACGAAAAAAGTCATATATTATTCACAAAACCACTTCACCAAACACCAATGATATATTATCATAGCACCAATACGGATATAAACCTGAAAGGTGATTACATGAGAATCTCTGCACACCCAATTTTGGATTTCGAGCGCGGTACGCAGGTAAGCTTTACCTTTGACGGCGTACAAGTATCTGCCTACACAGGCGAGACTATTGCTGCGGCGTTATATGCCGCCGGTTATCGCACATTGGCCAATAGCCCTGTAAGGCATAGGCCCAGGGGGTTTTTTTGCGCTATTGGCAATTGTTCTTCTTGTATGATGGTCGTAAACGGCAATGCCAATGTCAAGACTTGTATAGAGCTAGTACAAGACGGCATGATAGTCGAAACTCAAAGGGGTAAAGGGACGCTATGATACATATAGATTTATTGATTGTGGGCGCTGGCCCCGCTGGGCTTATGGCCGCAAAAGAAGCCGGTACAGCCGGTGCCAATGTACTTTTATTAGAAAGAAGTCACGTGCCCGGCGGCCAGCTAGTTAAGCAGACGCATATGTTTTTTGGGTCAGAGGAACAATATGCGTCGTACCGCGGCTTTGATATTTCGGAGATATTGCTTGACGAGATTAAAAAGCTGCCCAACGTAAAACTGGCCCTTAACGCCACAGCCCTAGCCGTATACGACGACGGTATATGGGCCGCCGAAATGGACGGGGCAAGCTACACAAAAATCCTACCCAAAGCCGTAATAATAGCCACAGGAGCCGGGGAGAAATCCCTCGCCTTCCCTGGTAATGACCTGCCTGGGGTATATGGTGCCGGCGCTGTGCAAACACTTATGAACCAATACGGCATCAAACCAGCCAACAGGGTGGTCATGCTGGGGGCGGGCAATATAGGGCTTATAGTAAGCTATCAACTATTGCAAGCCGGGGTTGAAGTCTTGGCAGTATGTGACGGCAGCCCCAGGATAGGCGGCTACCTTGTGCATGCGGCTAAGCTTAGGCGCATGGGCGTGCCTATACTTACGTCCCATTCTGTTAAACAGGCGGCAGGGCAGGGCAGACTTGAGACTGTTGTCTTGTGGGAGCTGGACAAAGCATGGCAGGGCATACCTGGGACAGAAAAAGTATACCGGGCCGATGTCTTGTGTGTGGCTGTGGGGCTATCGCCCTTGTCCGAGTTATTGCGGCAGGCTGGCTGCGAGATGGTGTATGTCAATACTTTGGGTGGATACGTCCCGTACCGGGATAGCTTTCTTGCGACATCTCGTGAAAATATCTTTGTTGCCGGGGATGTTGCCGGTATAGAAGAAGCCTCCAGCGCCATGGTAGAAGGGCGGCTTGCGGGCCTGTCTGCGGCTAAGTTTCTTGGGCTTAGTACACCAGACTTTAACGCAAAACGCAATGATTGCATGACCCAACTAGAGTCCTTGCGCAGTGGCCACGCCGGCGAGCGGATACTTTCTGGGTTGGCACAGGCGGTTATTGGCTCGTAGGGGTAATTGGCAGGGTTTTGGTTTTGATACTTTTGTAAGAAGCGATACTTCATCGTTTGCGATATTTTGCAATAATACTAGCGCATTTGGGTTAAAATTAGCGTTTTTAGCATCACAAGTGCATGTGCAATAACTAAGAAGCTATGAACAAAGCTTCTAAATTTGGGAGGGACCAATGCTAGAAAAAACCGGCGTACCCACACAATCCGAAATAGAATCTGTTTTCCCAAGCGACGAGCGCCTTAGTAAAGGCCCTGTTGCGGTGATAGAGTGCTTTCAATCCATCCCATGCGACCCATGTGCAACGGCCTGCCCCAGGGGCGCAATTTTGCCGTTTGCAGATATAAACGACAGGCCGGTAATAGACAATGATAAATGCAATGGCTGCATCCTGTGCATGACCAAGTGCCCAGGGCTGGCAATTATGGTAGTAGATATAACATGGTCACAAGACCGCGCGTTAATAAAAATGCCATATGAGTTCCGCCCCTTACCGGATGTAGGGCAGACAGTGCAAGCCCTGGATAGGGAAGGCACAGTAGTAGCAGAAGCTGAAGTTATACGAGTGCAGTACAACAAGAGCATGAACAAGGTACCCATCGTATCAATTGCAGTAGACAAGCAACTTGTAAAAACAATAAGAAATATCCGCACAATATGTGACACGCCCACAACCGCCACCCATACAGCCATCCAAGAAGAAGCGCAAGACACGGGTATTGTCTGCCGCTGCAACGACTTACAACTGGCAGAAATACGTGCGCTAATTGCCAAAGGGTACACTACCATAGCAGAGCTTAAGCAGATGGCAAGGCTAGGCATGGGCCCATGCCAAGGCCGTAACTGCCTACCCGTTGTAGTAAACGAGTTGTCGCGGGCACTGGGCGTTCCTGTGGCGGAGCTTCCCGTTGGTTCGTTCCGCCCAATGGTAAAAAGCATCTACCTTGGCGACTTAGCTGGCTACGAAGAACAAGGGGAGAATTAAAATGGTAAAGACTGCAGACATTGTAATCGTAGGCGGGGGCATATCTGGTGTTTCTATCGGCTACTTTTTACTAAAATACGGTGCCAAAAATGTGGTTATAATCGAAAGGGACTTCCTGGCCTCTGGGGCAACAGGCCGCTGCGGTGCGGGCATAAGGCAGCAATGGGGCTCGCCCCTTAACTGCATCATGTCTAAATTTTCGTGCGAGTTTTTCGAGACTGCTGTAGACGAGCTGGGGTTTGACGGAGACATAGAGTTCCACCAAGGCGGCTATATGATGCTGGTAACCACAGAAAAAGAACTGGCGCAAACGAAGAAAAACGTGGCACTGCAAAACAGCCTAGGCATTGGTACAAAGCTTATCACACCCAGTGAAGCAAAGGCGCTGGCTGGGCCACTTAACACCGAAGGGCTGCTTGCGGCAACATTTCATGACCGGGACGGGCATCTCAACCCCTTTACCACAACCCGTGCATTTGCGGATGCATTTGTGCGGCTGGGCGGGAAGGTATACACAAACACCAGTATCACCGGCATCCGCACAAGCAATGGCAAAATCACAGGTGTAGACACCAACCGTGGCAGCATTGCCACAAACACAGTAGTCAATGCCGCGGGTGGTTATGTCCAAAATATTGCGGATATGGTAGGTATTGAGCTGCCGCTATACTCTAAGCGGCATAATATCCTGGTGACAGAGCCGGTAGAGCGTGTACTTGGCCCCATGCTAATGAGTTTTTCGCTTAATTTCTACTGCCAGCAAACGCCACATGGCTCGTTCCTTATGGGCCGCACATGCCCAGACCAGCCTCGTGACTTACGCATCACCGCAGACAGCCGTTTTCCTGTGGCTATGGCCAAGACTATAGTAAAAGTGCTTCCGCAGCTTAAAAACCTGCGTATGCTACGCCAATGGGCAGGGCTTTATAACATGTCGCCAGACAACCACCCCATCTACGACCAAGTACCGGGACTAGAGGGCTTTTACCTGTCCGCTGGGTATTCTGGCCATGGGTTTATGATGTCACCGGCCACGGGCCAAAGTATGGCAGAGCTTATTTTGGGCCTGCCTGCGACTTTGCCGTGGGGCCAGCTAGGTTTTTCACGATTCACCGAAGGCAACACGATACATGAGCCTTCTGTTGTATAGATTTTATTGGGGCAGCTTCTCATACGAAGGGATGAATAATGTGAAAAAAATCACACTAGTGCTGGGCGTAATTGGCGCAGATGTACATGCGGTTGGTAATAAGATACTTGACTATGTATTCACCCAAGCAGGGTTTAATGTGGTCAACCTGGGCGTTATGGTTTCGCAAAAGGAGTTTGTAGAGGCGGCGGTAGAAGCGGCGGCAGATGTTATAGCGGTATCTTCGCTATACGGCCACGGGGAAATTGACTGCAAAGGCCTTAGGCAAAAATGCGACGAAGCGGGCCTGGCAGGGATTAAACTCTACGCTGGCGGCAACCTTGTGGTAGGCAAGCAAGACTTTGCTGAGGTAGAAAAACGCTTTTTAGAGATGGGTTTTGACAGGGTGTACCCACCAGGTACGGACCCGCAACTGAGTGTCGAGCATATAAAACATGATGTGCACCACCAAAACCTTTAGGACTGTGATGGTATGAACCTGTTACTATGCTGTGATTTTGGCTCGACTTTTACCAAGCTTTGCGTAGTAGACCAAAGCAGCGGCGAGATTATAGCCTCCTCCAAGGCATTTACCACTATAGAGTCCAATGTGATGGACGGCTACAACAGCGCCCTTGACGAGATATACAAGGCTTGCGGCAAGCGTGATTTTACTATGCGCCTGGCGGCAAGCTCTGCGGCGGGCGGGCTCAAGATGGTGGCCAGCGGCCTTGTGCCTGACCTTACGGCAAAGGCGTCGCGCTTAGCCGCCGCAAGCGCCGGGGCAAAGGTACTAAAGACCTTTGCGTACGAGCTTACCAAGGAAGATACATGCGAAATAGAAAGCATATCCCCAGACATCATACTGCTTAGCGGTGGGATAGACGGCGGCAACAAAGATATACTGCTTAAAAACGCCGAAAGCATCGCGCAAATAGCCGGTGATTTCTGCGTTATTGTTGCGGGCAACCGTGCCGCAGCACATGAGGCTAAAGAGCTTGCAATAAAAGGCGGCAAGCGTGCCGTAGTTTGCGAAAATGTAATGCCCCAGTTTGGCATGCTCAACATAGAGCCCGCAAAAGATACTATACGTGAACTGTTTATTAACAATATCATATCAGCCAAAGGGCTTGGCCAAGTCCAGAGTATAATGTCTGACGAAATTATACCAACCCCCCTGGCTGTATACGAAGCGGCAAAGCTTTTAAGCCAAGGGACAGACGACGAGCCCGGCCTGGGTGAGCTAATGGTATATGACCTAGGCGGGGCCACAACGGATGTATATTCTATGGCAGATGGCCTCCCAGCAAGCACCAATGTATATGTGCAAGGGTTGATAGAGCCCTTTGCCAAACGCACGGTGGAGGGCGATATTGGTATGCGCTACTCCCTGCTGCCGATGTTGGAAGCCATTGGCGAAAGTGGGCTGTCCCATTTTTGCAATAGTTACGGCATACAAGAGGCAGACATAAACAACTGGCAAGCCATATGCGCCGCTACCCCAGATGCACTGCCAACAGGCAAGCATGCCGCCTACAAAAATGTAGAGCATGCCCTAGCCCGCGAAGCTATAAGACTTTCTGCCGCACGCCACGCAGGTAGCTACGAGCGGATATACACGCCTGTAGGCGAGACTCTAGTACAAACCGGCAAAGACTTGACCGGTGTCAAATATATAATTGGCACAGGTGGGGCGATTATAAACGCTAAATCTCCCAATGATATATTGCAAGCGGCTATTTACAACCCACAAGACACAAACCTACTCAAACCCCAAAACCCGCAGCTTATGCTAGATAAGGATTACTTGTTTGCGGCGATGGGGCTTTTGTCGCGCCATTTTCCTGGGCTGGCACTTAAGATAATGAAGCAGAAACTGGTGCAAATATCG
>WQVY01000072.1 GCA_009785605.1 Defluviitaleaceae bacterium
CGGATTATGCACTAATATGATATTGTTTTTAATCTTGGCAATCGAAAACTTTGTATCGGGGTTGGGGATTTCGGTAGCGGCCATGGTAGTCCATGTGCGGCCAAAATCATAACTGTCCGACCGGTAAAGATATCCCGTCTTGGAAGCGCGTGCAAGCATTATCACATGCCCCGGTTCAGCCTCGACACAATTGTTTTCCCAAAACAGGGTAGGCGCGGCAATGTCTTTGAGAACGCGATGATTCCCGTAAATTTGGAAACATTCTCCCTTATCAGATGAAATTAGGACGCCGCAGTTATAAGGCCATTCTCTGCCTTCCCATCCTTTCGATTCACCATACAAATCCCAACCCTTTTCCACGGTCTGCCAATAAACCGGGAATAACCAATCACCGTTGGAAAGTATGATGCCCTGTCTCACACTGACATTTGACAACCCGTTCGGCAACGACTTCGGTTCGCTCCAAGTGTTCCCCGAATCGTTGGTATAGCTACGAAAGACTTTTACTTCATTGTAATGAGACTCGGCGTTGTATGTATGCACGAACATGCATGGCAGTTCGCCTTCGGTGAATATTTCTGTACACCACACCCCCCGCGCACTGTGCCGGAAAAGCTCGTATATACCCGACCATGTCTCGCCATCGTCAAAACTGCGGGTAGTCGCCACAATGTTGTTATTATGAGGCTGTGTTGGGCCACCTGTCAGAAATGTGCAAAATAGTGAGCCATCGGGCATCTTACGAATTATCGGCTCTCGTGCGTAGCCGTAATTAAGAGTGGCGTCGTTTATTAGCGTGACCGGATAATTAAAACTCTTACTAATATAATCCATGTTGCGTCCTCTTCCTTAATAAGAAGCTGTATTCATAGAGGCGATACCCAAACTGGTGTGGGAACTACAATCTGGCAGTTTTGATGATTGGGCCAAAAGCGATCATATTATAACGAAACAAATAAGAAACAGTCCAGTCAGGACCGAAAATAAAGGACATGTCAACACATTTCCTTTATGCCACGGGCAACAGGCTGGACTGATTTCTATTTGTTTTACTATACGCTATCCCTCGCAGAGGCTTACAGTAATAGTACCACCTTCTACACAACTTTTGATTACAACCGGGTGGGGTTTGTCGTTCTTAAACTTGAAGTCAATACCACCATATGATGTGGCCGCTTCTTCGCCTTCTTTTGCGTATGTCACAGGAAGGGAGTGGTCGTGCCGCTCTACTATGGTCATGCCGGCTTCATCGGCTGCTATGCTCAAAGTTGTTGATACTTGACATACACCGCCGCCAAAGCCTTTCTTTTTTTCGCCTTGCACAAATATTGTACCTTCTTTGTACCCGCGTCTTTCTATTGTGGGGCCTACGGTTTGGTTGTATGAGAATGTTTCACCAGGCTGTACGATATGCCCATTAATAGAGCTGCTGGCACGGGTTATATTGGTTGTGCGGCTTTTGTCGTTTGCGTCAAACTCGGTTTTATGACTGGCCAGTTCTTGCTTGGCGGCTGTTGGCAAAGTAGCACTCCCCTCACCTGCCCTGTTTGTTGCAGGTGTAGGCATGGGTGTAGCAGCCGGTGCGGCTTGTACTGGCGGTTGTGCTTGTGCGTGTGGGCTTACATGTGCGTTGGAGCTATACATATGTGGCAAGTCCGGTATTGGTTGCATCGCCTGGGGAGATAACTCGTACGGTCTAGAATCCGGCACCTGCACCACTTGCCCTTGGGTATGCGCTGGCGAACGAGGTACGACCCTGCTTGGCGTTGTGGGGATTGTCTCTCGTGGTATTGGCTGGCGCGTTGTTGGCTGCGGCGCAGGCCTGTTGTATGCGCTTCGCCTTGCGGCCCCATGCATAGACCGTCTGCGGTTTACCTGTTCATATGCAAACCTAGATGGCGAATCTGGCCCATTATAATTATTGGCAACACTGCCGCAGCCGGTTGCTATAAACAGCAGCACTGCCACTGTCAACAAATACATAAATTTTCTCATATAAATATCATCCTTTCTACAAATCGGTTTTCTATGCTAATTTCAAATAATTAGTATCGGTATACAAAAAAGCATACCTAGTGGTATGCCTTTATTATGCGGTATAAATTTGCAAGTATGCGATGCAATTATTGGGCAGTCTCGTCACTTTCACCTGTATGTGTTTTATCTGGTGATTTGCCAAACAACAGCGCTAATATCACACCGGCAACAAACGCAACAATGCCGTATACTACCAGTGTTATAGTCATCACATCAACGCTTTGATACGTATCTGGGTGGTGAAACACGACAAATATCGTCCCAAACACCATCCCCAGGATGGCAAAATATGTGATACTAAAATATTTTTTTAGCAAAACAGCTATCAGTTTAGAGGCAAGCAAAATCCCCAATACAATGCCCAGCCCCAAGGGCACAGCAATTTGTAAAATAGGCGGCAGAAGCTCAAAACTAAAAGGTGTCCTTAAGTACTCTGTTATAAGCGCTATAGTGTGCATTACCGTAGGTAGTAGCCCAAACAGCATCAGCACCATGGCCCCACTAACACCAGGTACAATAAGCGCAGCAGCTGCCACTAACCCACCAACAAACAGCAAAGCCGCCAAGCCCCAATTAAAATCCCCGTTAGCTTCCAGGCTTGGAGTTGGTGCAATTAGTGCAAGCAGTATGATTACAACGGCAGCAGCAACGGCTACAGCATAAAACATAGGCTTCTTCCCGTCACGGGCCACGGCTTGGTTATGGATAAAAGGTATCCCACCTGCTACCAGCCCAGCAATAAACGCACTGGTCTGGAAAGAAAACCGGTCAAAAAGCCCATCAAATAGCAGGCCCATAACCAAGATGCCTACCACCATGCCAAACCCCACCGGCACCAAAAATAAAAGTGACTGTTTAGTATCTGTGACCAGGCTATTAATGGACCCTATAAGCCGGTCGTATACACGGAAAATAACCGCCAATGTAGCACCGCTAATCCCCGGCACAATGTTAGCCGCACCAAGGGCTATCCCAGTCAGCATTAAAAATAAATATTGCAAATTACCACGTCCTCTATATAGTCTAATGATTTATTAATAAAAATATACCTCGCTCATACCTCTAATTATACTCTGCAATTGCGTCTATAAACCTTTGCCCAAATTTTTCTGCTTTTACTTGGCCAATCCCAGATACGCGCAGCAGCTCGTCCAATGTCTTTGGCAGCTTGTGACACATATCTGTTAGCGAGCTGTCATGCAGTATAACAAAAGCTGGGACTTTTTGCTCTGTAGCTATGGCGAGCCTTAATTCCTTCAACTGCTCGAATAACTTTTTGTCTATTGCTTTGGCAGCCGATTTTTCTAGGTACGGCTTGGGTTTTTGTGATGCTTTGTCTTTTCGTTGTTTTTTTTCCTTCGGCTGAGTCTTTTCTTTTAGCGGTATAGCTTTGGATAGTTTCATGTATATAGCTTCTTCACCGCGCAGTACGTCTGCAGCATGTGGCCCCAGCTTTATTATCGGATATTCGTCGTCTGTTTTTATTAGGGCTCCGGTTAGTAACAGGTGGTTTACTATATCACGCAAATGGCTTTCTGTTTTTTTGCATATCCCGTAAGTAGAAAGCTTGTCCAGGCCGCTTCGCAATACTTTTTCGTTTTTGGACCCACGCAATACATCAATTAGCATCACCAGCCCATAGCGCTCCTTCATACGGGCTACACAAGAGACTATTTTTTGTGCATCTTGCGTTATTTCCTCTGTTTCAAAATGCGTATTGCAGTTAGAACAATTGCCACAGTAGTTTTGCGGCTTTTCGCCAAAATATTTAAGGATATAACCTCGTAGGCAGTCCCGGGTCGCGCAGTAGAAAGTCATTTCCCTAAGGCGCTTGCGGTCACGTTCTTTTAATATTGCTTCTGACGCGTAATCTTTATATTCCACATCTCGTGAGTTGTCTATCATCCATAGGTTTGTGTGTACGTCCTGGCCACTGTATAGCAGCAGACAGTCTGCTGGGCTGCCGTCACGCCCAGCGCGGCCAGCTTCTTGATAATAGGCTTCTAGGTTCATGGGCATGTTGTAATGTACTACAAACGACACGTTGGATTTATCTATCCCCATGCCAAAAGCATTGGTAGCTACCATAATTTGCACCCGGTCATACAAGAAGTCGTCTTGGTTACCGCGCCGCTCTGCGTCCGACAGGCCTGCATGATACCGCGATGCGGCAAAATTGTTTTGCTGCAGTTTAAGACAAACATCTTCTACATTGGCACGGGTAGAGCAATATACTATCCCAGAGCGCTGGGTTTTATAGCAATCATACTTTAAATCGGTCTCGTCTGTCGCCAAAAACGCGTTGGAGCGTTCGCGATTTTCGGCTCGGACGGGACCGTTTAAAGGTGCGATTGCTATATCGCGCAAAAACTCCATTAGCGCGTCAAACCTATCCTGTGGTTTTTTAACATCAAAATATAAATTGTGCCTATCAAACCCAGATACAAGAATAGTAGGGTCACTAAGTTTTAGCTGGGCCAATATGTCATCACGTACAACTGGGGTGGCCGTAGCAGTAAACGCCGACACAACCGGTCGCCGGTCAAGCTGTGCAACAAACTCTGGTATCTTGGCGTAACTTGGGCGGAAATCTTGGCCCCACTGGGATATGCAGTGGGCCTCGTCCACTGTTAGCATAGACACATTAGTAGACTTGGCAAAAGATATAAAATCATATGTAGTAAGCCTTTCCGGCGCAACATACACGAGCTTATACTCGCCGTTTCTAGCGTTTGTTAAGGCTTTTGCTATCTGGCCTTCGCTAAGAGATGAGTTGATATATGCCGCCCCAACACCAGACTGGGTAAGGGCATTTACCTGGTCTTTCATAAGAGAAATAAGCGGGGACACAACAATAGTAAGCCCGTCAAGCACCAGCGCAGGTATCTGAAAACACATAGACTTGCCCGCACCAGTGGGCATTATCCCAAGGACATCTTTGCCAGCAAGGATATCGCAGATAAGCTCCTCTTGCCCGGTACGGAAGCCATCATAGCCAAAATATTTTTTTAGGATTTCATGGATTGTCATGTTGCCATTATAACGAATTAATTCAAAATCAGTCCAGCCTGTTATTCTGCATCTGTAAGCCGTACACTAACCAGCTTAGACACACCTTGCTCCTCCATTGTCACACCATATAGGTTGTCTGCCGCTTCCATTGTACCTTTGCGGTGTGTGATGGCTATAAACTGTGTACCGGCTGCATATTCCTTCATAAAATTAGCAAAACGCACAACATTGGCATCGTCCAGTGCGGACTCTATTTCGTCTAACACACAAAATGGTGACGGTTTAAGCCGCAAGATAGCAAACAACAGCGCAATAGCAGTAAGCGCCCGCTCCCCACCAGAAAGTAGCATCATATTTTGCAATGCTTTACCTGGCGGTTGTGCGGTAATTTCTATCCCCGACTCCAGCACATTTTCGGTATTTTGTAGCTTCAACGACGCGCTGCCACCCCCAAACATTTCGCGAAACACATCCGCAAAGTGCCCAGCAATTTGCTCAAACTGGCTAGAGAATTGTGTTTCCATTTGGGAGGTAAGGTTGGCTATCAGTTCGTCCAGTACAGCTTCGGCTTGTAGTATGTCATCGCGCTGGGTTGTAAGGAAATCGTAGCGGGTTTTAACTTGTTTGTATGCGTCTATCGCGCCTATGTTTACGTTTGTCATACCCGACAACTCTGCCTTTATTGTAGCGCACTCTCGGCGCATTACAGTTTCGCTAATGTCTGTTATCCTATATGCTTGGGCTTGTTGATGTGTTAGTTCGTATTCTTCCCATATTTCGTTGTGGATGCGGTGGCTGTTTTGGTCTAACTGCTCTATACGCATTTCTAGACGTGTGGTTTCCCTGGCAAGCAGGGCTGCTTCATCTGTGTGGGTACGCTCGTCAGCTTCTGCTTGGGTTATTGCTATATCCAGGTTTGCTTTTTCTGCCTCGGCTGCGGCTAGTTCGTTGCGGGCTTCCTCTAGACGTGTTTGTAGGCTTTTTAATGACTCGCTTGTTTTTTGACGGCTTTCATCTACATGAAGCGACTTTTTATGTGTATCGTTTATTTCTTCTTGTAGCAGCGTGACCTCGGTCGCAAGTATTTGTGCCTCTTTCTCTAATCGCTGTATGTTATTAGTGGCTGTGGATTTCCATTCTTCTTGACGGCTTATTTCTATACGAAGCTCCATAAGTGCCTGTGTTTCTTCACGGCTATATTCGCGCTCTTGAGCCACTTGTGATGTATAGGTTGCGAGGCGCTCCCGTGCGGCTTCTATTTTTTCTTCCTGGCTGGCTTGGGCTTTTTGGGCTTTGCGTATGGCTTTGTTGCCTTCTATTAGCAATGTCATAATTTTTTCGTTTTCGCTGTTTAGCTGGCTTGCAATCTTGTTAAGGGTTTGTAGCTCGTTGTTTGCGGCAGTTAAGCGGTCGGCTAGGTTACGTTCTTCTAGTTGAAGCGACGCGGCAGATTCCCTTGCGCGGCGTAGGGCTTCTTCTGTAGCTTGGCGTTTTTGGTGCTGCTCTTGCCGGCGGCGTGTTAGCTCTTCGAAGGCTGTTTTTTGCTCCTTGACTTGTATTTCCAACTCGGCAAGTTGCCGCCCACGCCCTATTATCCCAGATGTGTTGCGGTTTGTGCTGCCGCCCGTCATGGCTCCGCCTGGGCTTAATAGGTCACCAGCAAGGGTTATAATCTTGTACGAGTAGCGGTGCTTTTTATTGATAGCCAATGCATTATCTAGCTTGTCTACTATTACGGCGTTGCCCAGGACTTGCGCTATTACATCCACGTATTTTTGGTCGTATTGTACCAAGCTTGACGCTATGCCTATGTAGCCTGGCTCGGATGCAATTTTAGAAGTATCTATCACGCGCCCCCTAACGGCTGTAAGCGGCAAGAAAGTTGCGCGGCCTTCTTTGGTTTGTTTCAGCATTTCTATTGCTTGTTTTGCGTCATCTTCAGTTTCGGTTACGATGTTTTGAGCAGCGCCGCCTAATGCGATTTCTATCGCAGTTTCGTAGGTAGTAGGTACGCCAATTAGTTCGCTTACCGCGCCGCATATACCGCTATAGCTTGGGTCTGATGCTTTTCTTTTTAATACGGCTTTTACGCTGCGATAATAGCCTTCGTGCGCGGCCTCGAGGCTGGCCAGGGCTTTGTGGCGGGCTACAGATGTTGTTAGGATATCCTGGGCCGTGCGGTGCTGTTTGTCCATGTCTATGCACTGGCTGTGGAGCTGGTCGAATGCGGTTTTATAGGCCTGGACACGGCTGTTTAATTGAGTTGTTTCGGCGGCGGCTATTTTTAAACTTTCTTCCGCGTCTTTGCATGTGTCTTGATGGGTGAGTAATTTTTCTTCATGGTCAGATATTTCTATGTTAAGGCGCTCTTTGTCTTCCTCTAGGCGGTTATAGTGGTTTTCTGCGTTTATTACTTGTGACTTATACTCGGCTGCGGCGGTTACTTCTTCTAGTACGGCATTATTATGCGCCTCCAACATTTGTGCGTTTTCTTGCAGTGCACCCTCTAGTTTATCTGCCCTGTCTTGCTGGGTGGCTAGTTCCTTTTTTAGGTTATCTATTCCGGTTTCTGTCTCTTGTAGTACCGCTTTCTGCTCGGCTTTTTCTGTTGACTTGGCTGATATGGAGGCTTCGCGTTTTTCTATTTCACTGGTTAGGCGTGCATGGTCGGCTTGGTGCTGCTGGGTTTGACTTTCTAGCAATTTGCCTTCGCTTTCTTTTTTTTCTATGGTTGTAATGGTTTCGAGTAGTATCTCGTTGGCCCGCTTATAACGTACATCTGATGCCATTGCCATTGCGCGCAGCTCTTCGCCGGCTTTGCGTGCACTTGTAAGTCGGGTTTGGCCGTCACTAGATTGGGCAAGAATTTGGGCTAGGGCTTCACCTGTCTTTTCCAGCTCTACTTGAATCTTGCGTGCGTCTTCCAAAAATATATTTATGTGCAAGTTTTTGTACTGTTCGCGTAGGTCCAGGTAACGGCGTGCTTCGGCAGACTGCTCTAGCAGTGGGGTAACTTGTTCTTCCAACTCGGATATGATGTCATCTACCCGGGCGCGGTTTTGGCGTTCTTTTTCCAGTTTATTTAAAGCCTCGTTGCGGCGGGCTTTAAACTTACCTATACCGGCAGCTTCTTCAAACACCAGCCGCCTGTCTTCGGAACGTACGCTAAGTATTTCGTCAATCCGACCTTGGCCTATCATAGAGTAGCCATCCCGGCCTATGCCTGTGTCCATAAATAGCAGTTGGATATCCTTGAGGCGGCAAGGTGTGCCGTTTATACTGTACTCGCTTTCGCCAGAACGGTATACACGGCGGGTTACGGATATCTCTGGTTGGTCCATAGGTAGTTTGCGGTCGCTGTTATCCATACGCATGATAATTTCCGCATAGCCAAGAGGCTTGCGGTGAGCAGTGCCAGCGAAAATAACATCTTCCATTTTTGTGCCGCGGAGCTGCCTGGCGCTTTGTTCGCCCAAGACCCAACGCAAGGCATCAGAAATATTGGACTTTCCACTCCCATTTGGGCCTACAACGGCGTTGAGGCCTGTACCAAGGTTTATTTGTGTGCGGTCTGCGAATGATTTAAAACCAGCTAGTTCAAGTTTTTTTAGATGCATAATTCTGTCCTTTGAATTTTGTTTGATTTATGCAATTCAACTTTAAAAGGGTGAATTGCTATAGTTCGCTATATCACGAGATTATGCTATAATGGCCTTAGCAAAGCAAGCGTACATTAAAGTAAAGCAAAAAATCCCAAGGGAGGCGGAATCGCATGGCAATAAAAAACAATGAAAAAACCCGCGTGGCGTTCATGGCAGGGCAAAAAGGTGAAGGTAAGACCAGGAAACTAATAGAGATGGCTAACAACGAGGCCAAAACAACAGACGGGCACCTAGTATTTATAGATGACGATAAACGACATATTCACGACGTACACAGGGACATACGTTTTGTAGAAACAGGCAAGGGCCTACTTTCCAACCACCGGGAATTTACCGGTTTTATCTTGGGGATATTGTCCCAAAACAGTGATATCCAGCATATCTATGTAGACGGGCTTAACAATATAGTAGAAATGGTGGACAATGAAAGTTTAGTAAAGCTTCAAAAACGGCTTGAAGTAATTGCTAAAGTAGACGATGTTAATTTTACCGTTAGCGTAAATTACGATAAAGATAGTTTGCCAGAAGAAATTAAAGCAGCATTGATTTAGTACCTGTATTGACGAATAAAGGCTATTGCATACCACAAATATGGTAGGCAGTAGCCTTTTTTAATGAACAATACAAACTGGACTGGTTACAACTTGACATCTTTCTACAACATGATATGATTGACGCATACAACCGCATACAACATCAAGAGAGGTGGAGGGATCAGGGCCCTGCGAAACCCAGCAACCGGCGTAAGCACGGTGCTAATTCCCCCGGTTGCCGAGTAAATACTTGCTCTACAGCAGGTACTTTTCATTGGCATCGGAAGATGCGCTTCGTACTGTGTACGAAGAAATTAAAGCCCTGACGAGGGCTTATTTTTTTGTCGTGGTGTATCGCGGAATAAATTATATGGAGGAATAAACATGTACCTGTTTACATCAGAATCAGTAACAGAGGGCCATCCAGACAAAATGTGCGACCAGATATCCGACGCGGTGCTGGACGCAATATTAGCAAAGGACCCCAAGGCCAGAGTTGCCTGCGAAGTATGTACCACAACCGGTATGGTACTAGTGATGGGTGAAATCACCACCAACTGCTACGTAGATATCGAGAAAATTGCCCGTGATACCATCCGCGAAATTGGCTACACCAGCGGTGACATGGGCTTCGATGCAGATGCATGTGCGGTACTTGTGACGCTGAGCGGCCAATCCCCGGACATTGCTATGGGTGTAAACTCCGCGTTAGAGTCAAGAGGGGCCGCAGAAGCAGACATTGGCGCTGGCGACCAGGGCATGATGTTTGGCTATGCATGTGACGAGACACCAGAGCTTATGCCATTACCTATTTCATTGTCGCATAAGCTTGCAAAACAACTGGCAGACGTACGCAAAAACAACACCCTACCCTACCTACGGCCAGACGGTAAAGCCCAAGTAACCGTAGCCTACAACGACCAAAAGCAACCGGTTGGCATTGAGGCAGTAGTAGTATCTACCCAGCACAGTGAAGATGTAACCCTTGAGCAAATCCAGAAAGACATAAAGCAACATGTTATTAACGCCGTCATCCCCAGTGAGCTGCTAAATGATAAAACCAAATACTATGTCAACCCCACCGGCCGTTTTGTTATTGGCGGGCCAGTCGGCGACAGCGGACTTACCGGGCGCAAGATTATTGTAGATACCTATGGTGGATATGCGTCTCATGGCGGCGGCGCATTCTCTGGCAAGGACCCTACAAAGGTAGACCGGTCTGCAGCGTATATGGCACGTTATATCGCCAAAAATATCGTTGCGGCAGGGCTGGCCAGGCACTGCGAAATTGAAGTTGCATATGCTATTGGCGTTGCACGGCCCGTGTCTGTACATGTAGACACCAAAGGTACCGGAGCCATTTCTAACGAGAAAATTGTTGCACTAATAGACAAACATTTTGATTTGCGCCCGGCAGCTATTATCAAGCATTTTGACTTGTGCAGGCCTATATATAAACAAACCGCTGCATACGGGCATCTAGGGCGGCCAGATTTGGACCTACCATGGGAACGTACAGATATGGCTGACAAACTACGTCAAGCACTGTAATCTGCGCCATACACAATACTAAAAAATGTATAACAACCCAGCTTGAGTCGTAAATCGCGAGCGTAATAACGCTCTTCCCTTTGGGTGGTTCCCTTAGCGCGGTGAGCGACAGGCTGGGTTGTTTTATTATTTTTAACGAACATCTTATTACAGGAGGGAAGCCATGAAGCTATTAATAATCCGGCATGGGCAATCCGAGGCTGATATCTTAAATGTATGGGAAGGACGGGCGGATTTTGACCTTACTGCTTTAGGACATGAGCAAGCAAGCTTAATGGCAAACTGGGTAGCCGGCAATTATAAGATAGACAAAATATTTTCGAGCCCCTTAAAAAGAGCGCAGCAAACAGCCGATGCACTGGCCAATAGTACCGGTGCAAGCATCACATTTGATGATGACCTGATGGAGTGGCAAAATGGCTTGATAGCAGGCATGCTCCGGGCAGAAGCGCTGGCAAAATATCCGCCGCCAAATATAAAGTATCCGCACACCGCAATGTACGGGCAAGAAAGCGACGTACAATTTAGGGCACGGGCCGAGACTGCTTTATCAAAAATAATAAACGAAAATACAGAGGAGCATACCATAGCCATCGTCTCGCACAATGGGCTTATTGGGCGGCTTTTTCATAGTTTTATTTGTGCACCGCTTATATCACCTGTAAATCTTTGCAAGACAGGCGATACCGGGATACATGAATGGCGTATAACAAACGGTATGCGTGAGATTATTCATGTTAACATGCAACATCACTTGGCAATGTTATAGCGATTTCTCAAGAAATGTTTAGTCATGTGTACAAGCTCCCACTGGGCATACTTTTGCACAATTGCCGCATCGTGCGCAGTTGGCTTGGGGGAATGCCGCAACATGGACTTTGAAGCCACGGTTAGCCATGGTTAGGATTGCCTTGTCTTGCGCACAGGCATGTATACATAGGCCGCAAAGTATGCACTTGTTGGGGTTGCGTGTGGGTTGCTGGCCCTGGTTTATATGAGTGTTTGCATTTTTGTATGTTGGATACTTTTTGGGATTGACATCGTATTGGTTGGCTAGTTTGAGTAGCTTGCAGTTGCTATAACCTTTGCATCCACAGGACAAACAGCGGCTTGCTTCACTTGCAGCTTGGGCAGGCGTCAAACCCTGGTGTATTTCTTCGAAGCCATTTGTGGCTTCTTTTTTTATGGGGTTTTCGCGGGGGGGACAAGAGATGCTTGATGGTGGAGGCTCGTCTGTCACCACTATGGATGGGGTAATTTCCCATGGCGGGGGGTATGTGTGGGACATGTTACTAGACTTGCCCTGTAAAAAATCATGTACCACTGCGGCGACTTTGCGGCCATGACCTATGGCCTCTATTGCGTATGCACTTTGCTTGGTTACATCGCCTATTGCGTATACCCCTAGCTGGCTGGTTTGGAAGGTACCCGGTGACGCGTATATTGCAGATTGTGTTTTTTTTAAATTTTCTAAACCGCATGGCACAACTGTTTGGCCTATCGCGGTTATTATTATGTCTGCTTTATGCCATTTTTCTTGGCCTGGTATGACTTTGGGCACCAAGCGGCCGTCTGCTTCTGGCTCGCCCAGAGTCATCATTTGTAGGCGTATACTGTTTTGTGTTATTTCTATGGGTGCAGCCAAGAAAATAAAATTAACGCCTTCTTCTATTGCTTCTGATATCTCTGCCGGGTCTGCTGGCATTTCGTATCTTGTGCGACGGTATATGACGGTAACAATTGAAGCCCCCAGGCGTATGGCTGTGCGGGCGGCGTCAATTGCTGTGTTGCTTCCGCCTATTACTGCTATATTTTTGTCCTTGACGCAAATTTCTGTGTCAATCACGCTTGTATTGGCATTAATATCATCTGGCCTTGCAATGTCACATGACACTTTTTTAAGAAAGTCTATGCCTCCTATTACACAAGGCAAATCCTCACCTGGGACCCCCATGGGGTGGCTTCCCCCAGCCCCTACGGCGACAATTACCGCATCATAGGTTTTTTGAAGATGAGCTAGTGATATATGCCTAGCACTTTCAGGCCTGTTGTTATCATGTTTTGCCACGTCTGAGCTTACGAGTTTAATCCCGTTGTGAAATTTTATCCCCATACGAGACAGTAGGTTAATCTCCTTATCTAGTACGGCCTTGGGTAGGCGATATTCTGGTATCCCATAACGCAATAGCCCACCCATTTTGGGCATATATTCATAAACATCTACTTCGTGCCCAGCCCGCCTTAGGAAGTATGCGGCTGTAAGCCCTGCTGGGCCCCCGCCTATTATTGCTATGGTTTGAGCGGTGTCTGGTTTTATTTTTGGCATGTAATCGCTTATTTTCATATCTGCAGCAAAGCGCTTTAACCCGGCAATGTTAACTGGTTCGCCGTTCATCCCTCGTCTGCAATTTTTTTCGCAGGGTCGCGGGCATACCCTAGCTATAGATGCCGGGAATGGATGTGCCTCTAGCATGAGGCGGGTGGCTTCGTGATATTGCCCTTGAGCTATTAATGTAATATACCCTTGGCAATCTGTTTGGGCGGGGCAGGCTAACTGGCAAGGGGCTTTGCAATCACCACTGTGGGTGGAGAGTTGCAACTCCAACAGGCGTTTCCTGGCATTTGTGACACGAGCGCTGTGTGTATTAACCTCCATACCCTGTGCTACTGGTGTGGCACATGCCCTTACCAACTGCCCGCTACCAGCTACCTCTACGATACATATCCCACACGAACCTTGAGCAATAAAGCCATCACTATGGCACAAAGTTGGTATGAAAATGCCAGCATCCTGTGCCACATGTAGTATCATTTGACCTTCGTAGCTTTGTAGTTTTTGGTTATTAATTGTTATGTTTATCAACAGTGCGCTCCTCTGTAATATTAATAATTTTTGCACGCAAGAAGGGGACGCTGTTAGCGCCCCCCTTAGTATAACAATTTCAGTTCTATTAATCTAATTAGCGCTTTGCGGAAATTTTTATATGAGCTCCTTTTAAGCCAAAACCATCTGCATATACCTGGATATCATCTGTCCCGCCTGCTGGTGCGCCGATATA
>WQVY01000073.1 GCA_009785605.1 Defluviitaleaceae bacterium
TAAAAATTGACGCCGACGCATCGGTGCGGCTGTTGCTAGAACTAACCGAGAGGATGGACTACAGCACCCTAACAGCAACCTACGACCGCCAACCAAGGGCGGACGAGGCCTCACCCAAGCAAATGTTTCAATTGGTAATACTGGGATTCATGGAAGGCGACTATTCCACCCGCAAGCTAGAAAAAGCCTGCAAAAACGACATCAGATACATGTACGTACTGCGAGGCAAGCCAGCCCCAAGCCATAACAAGTTTTGGGACTTTATTAAGAACCGCTTGCAAGGCCATGTAATAGAGCACCTGTTTTATCAGTTGGTAGAATACCTACGAGAAGCAGGCGAAATAGACTTCTCAAACCTATTCGTAGACGGCACAAAAATAGAGGCAAACGTAAACCGCTACAGCTTCGTATGGAAGAAATCAACCAATAGATATGAACACCGGCTAGATACAAAAGTCTCTGAAATGTTAACCAGGCTATATAATGAATATCTCCAGGAAATCCCTACAGGTACAAGTGCCGAGGACAGCCTGGAGATACTAACCAACCTAGCCAAAGCCAGAGACATAACCTTTGTCCATGGTCGAGGCAAACGCAAAACCCCTTTGCAACGAGACATAGAGACCCTAACAGCCTACCTCAGCCGCAAAGACAAATACACACTCTACAACCAAACCTTCAAAGGCCGCAACAGCTTCTCCAAAACCGACAACGACGCAACCTTTATGTGCATGAAAGATGACCACATGAGAAACGGTCAGCTAAAGCCAGGCTATAACCTACAACTGGGCGTAGAAGGCGGCTATATAGTAGGCCTGGATATCTCCGAAGAACGCTCGGATGTCCAAACCCTACTACCCCTTTTAGAGCGGATGGAAAAAGGCAGCGGCAAGCGCCACAAAACCATAACCGCCGATGCCGGCTACGAAAGCGAAGAGAACTACAAAGGACTTGAAGCCCGCAACCAAGTGGCATATATCAAGCCTTTGAACTACGAAAAGTCCAAAACGAAAAAATATAAGACAAACGCCTACCTACGAGAAAACATGTCCTATGACCCACAAACCGACACCTACACCTGCCCTGCGGGTAATCTGTTTTCATATGTATACACCGTTACCCGAAAAAGTGCCAGAGGCTACGAATCTCAACATATCGTTTACGAATGCCACGGGTGCAACGACTGCCCGCAAAAGTCCAACTGCACTAGGGCAAAAGGCAACCGCAAGATATCGTATTCGAAGGATTTCGATGCACTACGCCAAGCCTCTCGCACACGAATCACCAGCGATGAAGGCAAGCTACTCAGAGTCAACCGTTCCATCCAAGCTGAAGGTGCTTTTGGGGTTTTGAAGCAAGACTACGGCTTTAGGCGATTCTTACGTCGGGGCAAAACCAATGTTTTTACGGAGTCGCTTATCTTCGCTATGGCATTCAATATCAACAAGCTCCACAGCAAAAAGAAACGCAATCTTTCTGGCGTTACCTTTCACTTGCCTGACTCCGCTTAACTTTTCACAATCGAATACAAAAAAACAGCACCCGAATGTCTCTTGCTTCGCGGTGCCGCTTCTTTTGCTTCTTCGATCTTCTTTTCGTTCGTTTTGCTCTTGCTTTTTCGATTCATTACATGATTTGGGGCTGTCACAGGGGTTTTGTTCCTGTGACAGCCCCTTTGTTTATCTAACTACAAATTTTACTATAAAACTACTGCCTATAAGGTGCATCAGCGGTTACGCGGACACGATGCGCTCCACCAATGGTTCTGATACCATCTTCGGTTTGGCCAATAAAGTAGCCTTCGACTCTGTTATTAACAGCTGTTAGGCTTAAACGCCAGTTGGTTGGGAAAGCCGGTACATAGTAGAACATCATTTCTTGCCATATGTGGAAATGGTTTGTCAACCACTCTACATCCCATGCATCTTCTGAACCAAAGCCTTCTAGATGTGCGCTAAGGGTTGGGTTCATGTATCTTGCGCGGTTGTTAGGTGTGCGGCCCCATAAGCCATTGGGGTCTGGGTTTGCGCCTGCGCTCCAGGCGGCTGTAGTTACGTCCCACTCCCAGTTATCTGCCTCAAAGATATTAGTTACCTTTGCGGTCCAGTCTACCCATTCGATGTAGACGTTAAGGCCAATGTCGCCCCATGCTTGTGCATAGTGGGTTGCTACTGCTACTTGGCTAGCGTCACCACCGCCAGAGATTACGAAGTGGATTTCCAACTCGCTACCATCTGGGAAGGTTCTGTAACCGTCTGCGCCAACAGTATATCCTGCTTCATCTAGTATTTCCATTGCAAGGTCTGGGTCAAACGCGAAGCCTGGTAAGGTTGGATGCATAAATGTTGAATGACCCGGTGGGATAAAGGTTGTAGCTGGGAAGCGTAAGCCGTTAAACAAGCCATCTGTTAGAAGTGACTCGTTGCTGGCATATGCCATTGCGCGGCGCAGTGGACGGCTCATTCTTGGGTTTTCATGCAGGTCGAAATCCAATGTTTCTGGATTCCAGTCACCCATGTTGAAGGCTACCCAGTTGAAGAAGTTACCTACGTCTCCAAGGTACATGAAGTTTGTTGGGTTTGGTACGTCTGGATAGTCTTCCAGTCTCCAGCCAACTACATCCAAGTCACCGTTAAGCATCATGGATGCAACCATGTCAGGTGATACGATACGTGTTACAACACTGTCAAGGTATGGCCTACCCATCCAGAAGTTTTCGTTAGCTACTGCGTATACGCTTTCGCCTGGTACAATGTTTTCTACAATAAACGGACCCCAGCCTATTGGCCTTACGCGGGTGTGGTAATGCTCTGTATGCTCATCAATGGGTACATCGCCAAAGATATGCCTTGGATATGGAGTGCCCCAGATACCAAAATATAAAAGGGTTGGTGGGAACTCGTCAAAGTAGATGGTTAGTGTACGTTGGTCATCTGAAAGAATCATGCCGGAAATATAATTGGCATCACCGTTGTGGAAATCCATCATACCTGTGATTCTGCGTTGGTTAATACCAAAGCGTCCGCCTCCGGCTGCAATATACTCTGGGTCACCAATAACTTCGTGCGCAAACAGAAGGTCATCCAGGGTAAGGGGATGGCCATCATGCCAGTACACGTCTTCTACTTGTGTGATGATGATACGTTGGTTGTCACGGTCTACCTCATAGGTAGCAATGCCATGTTGGCCCATCATCATGGATGGGGTCATGCTGAAGATATTGCCAATAACACCGGTATACATCATAAGATTGCTGTCAATCAGAGACATTTGGAACACAGCGTTAAATACGCCAGGTGCCGGGTCTACGTGTGGGAAGCCATGAACAATGGCTCCACCATATTGTGGTGTACCACTGCTACGCCCGCCAGACATAACTGGGAATCTCTCTTGTATGGCGTGAAGAGCGGCTAGTGGATGGGCTTCGTCTACAACTTCAAGACCTCCAATTTCCAATGTGGCGTGGTCGCCGTCATCGTTTTCTTCTTCATTTGTGTCGCCAGGATCATTAGTCACCTGTTCATCTTGTGGGGGAGTCACTACTTCTTCATCTTCTCCATTTCTTGCGCAAGCGGCAAGTGCAACAACGAGTAGGATGGTCAATAGTGCTACCAGTAATAGTCTGCTTCTTTTCATGTTTTTTCTCCTTCCTTTCTTATACCCTTCTTCTTCTTGCGTCGGCTGCACGGCCTATGGCCTGACCGACATAATTTATGCATAAAACCATCACAAGGATGACTAATGCCGCTGGAAGCCACAACCATGGGCGCAATTGCATTGCAAGCGGGTTTGCCGCATTAGCAACTGCAAGGCCCAATGTGGGCATGGTTGGGGGCGGGCCAAAACCTAGGAATGTTAACCCTGTCTCGATACCCATTGTAGTTGCTATGCTTAATGTTAGGTTAACAATTGTAAATGATAAAATATTGGGAAGTACTTCACGGAACATTATAACAATATTGCGGGAACCAAGTGTTTTGGATGCTTTAACATAATCCATGACCCCTTGCCTTAGTGAAACCATACGTATAGACCTAGCCATTCCAGTCCAACCAAAGACCGTTAGTATTAGCCCAAAGTTTCGTATGGTATTAGGTAGCAGTACAGTCATAGTTATAATAAACATCAAAGTCGGTATCATTGTCATAAAGTCAATTAATCTCATAACCACGTTGTCCACATGCCCGCCATAATAACCTGCCGCGAGTCCTACAACAATACCAATTACCGATGTTATCGAAGCTACGATAAGTGCAATAATAAATGAGTTTCTTGTACCTAGTATCAGCAAGTTAAATGTATCTCTGCCTGTGGAATCTGTACCAAGCCAAAACTCACGGCTCGGCGGTAAATTGCCACGCAATAAATGTTGGCGCATAACTTCTGATGTGTCTAGCAGTGCTGCCCATATAAATACTCCTATTAGCACAGTAAAAAACACAATTAATGAACAAAACGCTAGTTTATCTTTATATATTTCACGGCACATTACCCTAAAGGGGGAAGGCGTTTTATTGACATCCATCTTCTTCACCTCACTATTTTACGCGGATACGCGGGTCGGCTACTATCATAAATATATCGGACAACATAGTACCCACAACACCAATGATACCATACATCATGATAAGAGTATTGGCTGTTGAAAAATCTCGCCCGTTTATAGATTGCACGAACAAATTACCCATTCCTGGGAAGCTAAATATGCGCTCTATAACTGCTGTACCACTAAGCAGATTAACAAGAGCAAAGCCAAAACCAGCAACCAGCGGCAGGGATGCATTTCTAAATATATGCCTATTATATACAATGCGGCGGGGCGCACCCTTTGCGCGTACTGTTGTTACATAGTCAGAGTTTTCGTTGTCTATTATTTCACTTCGTAAGATGTTTACAATCCCGGCGGTACCTAGTAATGCCATTGTAAGTGCCGGTAAAATCAGATGCTGTAGGCGTGATATATGATATGCAAATGTTCCGGTAGCCAGTCGCGGGTCAACGCTACCTTGAATGGGGAACCACCTAAGAGTAAACCCAAATAGATACACATTTAATAGCGCAAAAACTATTAATGGTATTGCTATAGCAAAAAATGTATAGTTTATGATTGCTCTATCTGCAATTTTTTCCCTATATCTACCTGCTATTACTCCCATGGGAATAGCAATCAGATATGTGAAAATTGTAGCTACCAAAGACAGCCTAACAGTGTTCGGCAAACGCTCGCCTATAACGTCTACTACAGGGCGTTGATGGTGGAAGCTACGCCCAAAATCACCTTGCAACATGCTAGTAACCCAATCAAAGTATCTTACGTATAAGGGCCTATTAAGCCCTAACTGCTCACGCATGATTTCTATATCTTCGGGGCTTATGGTTGGGTCTATTAACCCGGTAAGTGCGTCACCCGGCATAAAGTGTGCCATAACAAAAATAATTATACTTAGCGCAAACAGTTGAGGGATTAATATCAAGACACGCCTTAAAATCATTTTCCACATATCTGTACCCCCTTATGGCATTGCGACGAAGTGAGAGTCGCTTACGGGTTTTAAATCGTATACCCTGCCGCCTTCGCCGTAATATTTACTGTACTCCTGCTCATAAGCACTGGTTAGCAGGGCGCGGTTATTTGCATTTTCCTCACGCATACGCGGGTCTGTGTTGGGTATTGCGGCAATTAGCCTGCGCGTATATATATGCTGAGGGTCTTTATATATGTCTTCTCTACTGCCAAACTCTACAAACCTTGCGTTGTGCATTATTGCAAGTGTTTCGCACATATGCTTTACAACACCCAGGTCGTGGCTTACAAATAAGTAGGCAAGTTTTAGCTCTTGCTGTATATCTTTAAGATAGTTAAGTACCTGCGCTTGAACTGAAAGGTCAAGTGCCGATACTGGCTCGTCTGCCACAATTAGCTTTGGCTTTAAGGCAATGGCCCTGGCTACACCTATCCTTTGCCTTTGACCGCCAGAAAACTCGAAAGGGTATTTCCATTCTGCCTCTGGGGTCATGCCTACTATGCGCAGTAGCTCGTGTATCCGCTTTTCTTCTTCGCCTTTTGTTAGGTTTTCGAAGTTGCGGATGGGTTCGGCAATAATATCGCGCACTCTTTTCCTGGGATTAAGCGATGAAAAAACGTCTTGGAAAATCATTTGCACGCTTTTACGGTAACTGGAGCGGTTTTTGCCGATATACCTGGTTATGTTTTCACCGTTAAAGTGGATTGTGCCTGCTGTTAGCCTCTCAAGCCCTAGAATGGCCTTGCCAGTGGTGCTTTTGCCGGAGCCGGATTCGCCTACAAGGCCAACGGTTTGCCCTTCTTCTATTACAAAACTTACATCGTCTACGGCTTTTACATACCCTACTGTACGGCCAAAAACACCACCTTTAATAGGGAAATGAACCTTTAGATTTTTAACCTCTAATAGTGCCATCAGACTGCCTCCTCCCCATCAAAAGTAAACTTCTTATAGCACGTACACAGTACTAAGTGGCCGGGAGAAATTTCATGGTAAGTAGGCTCTAACTCATGGATATTTTCCGGTACCCATGGTGTGCGAAGAGAGAATCTGCACCCTTCACGAGGGAGGTGTTGCAGTGGCGGTACTACTCCTTGGATTACGTGAAGATGATCATCTTGCTTGTCTGCACTGGGGATAGATGCCAGTAGTGAACGGGTATATGGGTGCTGTGGGTTTGTAAACAGCTCCATAGCCGGTGCCAGTTCTACAATTTGACCGGCGTACATAACGGCTACACGGTCTGCCATTTCGGCCACAACGCCCAAGTCGTGGGTAATAAGTATTATAGATGCCTTGGTTTCCTTTTGCAGGTCACGCAACAGGTCTAGTATTTGTGCTTGGATAGTAACGTCCAGTGCCGTCGTAGGCTCGTCGGCAATAAGCAAAGACGGCTTACAGGCTATGGCTATGGCTATAACAACGCGCTGGCGCATACCGCCGGAAAGCTGATGGGGTAGTTGCCTGTATGTGAGTGCTGGGTTAACCATGCCTACGGCTTCCAACAACTCTAGTGCGCGTGCCTTTCTGCCGCTAGCGTCCAGGTCTGTGTGGAAAGTGAGAGACTCCTCGATTTGTGCGCCTATGCGTATTAACGGATTAAGCGCAGACAACGGGTCTTGGAAAATCATGCCTATACGGCGGCCACGTACTTTATTTAGCTGGTTTTCGGTTAAACCCAGAAGCTCCTTGTCATCGAAAAGGACTTCACCTTCCATACGTGTGTAGTTTTCGTTGTGCAGTTTTGTGATGGTTAGTGCGGTTGCACTTTTACCGGAACCGGACTCTCCTACTAATGCCAAAACCTCGTTTTCGTAGACATCTAAGTTAATGCCGTCTACAGCCGCATAGTACTTACCTTGAATCCTAAATGATGTGCGCAAATCTCTTAGTGCTAATAATACATCACTCATGATGCGCTTCCCTTCCCCCCCTATACAGGGCGTATTGGATATTTTGTATGATATAAAGAAAACTTCCTTATTAGAGAAGTCGAATTACTGTTTTTGTGCTTTTATTTTAATATTTCTAAGTATTATATCACTTTATAAAGCCGTTGTCTATACTATGAATCTTAATGTTACTGTAACAGTTTTGTAACAATTGTGGCGCACGGCTGTTTGCGAACAAAATTTCCGTTTACCGCACTTGCATAGTATGTTATTTTGCGGGTGTTTAATTTCATTTTACCACAAAAAACGCGAAAGGACGAGCTTTTATGAAATTGGATTATAACAACATGTTAGCGGAACGCATTGGCAAGGAGGGCATTCCGCTTACGGCACTTGGCTATCTGGCCCCGCAAGTAGAAAGGGCCACACAGGCTATGAAGGACAAACGCCCACAAATGGCTTGGCGGGAGTTACCGTATAACCAGGCCGTAATAGTAAAAGATATACTAGAGTACGCCGCCGAAATGAAGCCACAAATAGACGCGTTTGTGGTTTTGGGAATAGGTGGCTCGGCTTTAGGGCCGCTGGCTGTACAGCAGGCTTTAAACCATCCTTTTTATAATGAGTTGCCGCGAGAAAAGCGTGGGGATAACCCTAAGTTGTATGTAGTTGATAATGTTGACCCGGAGAGGTTGGTGCACTTATTTGAGACTATTGACCCTACGCGCGCCTTATTTAATGTAATTTCTAAGTCTGGAAGCACTTCTGAGACTATGAGCCAGTTTATGATTATCCAGGCTTTATTAGAGGAAAAGTTGGGCAAAGAACGCGCGCGCAAGCATATTGTTTGCACTACTGACCCGGAAAGCGGTAATTTGATTACTATTGCTAAGCAGGAAGGGTATAAGACTTTTTATGTTCCCAGTGCTGTGGGCGGGCGGTTTTCGGAACTTACACCGGTTGGGCTACTACCGGCGGCATTTTGTGGCATAGATATAGAAGGGCTATTAGAAGGTGCGGCTCAGATGGATGCTATGTGCGGGGAGGATGATATAACTCAAAACCCGGCGCATATGTTTGCTGTGTTGCATTATATTGGTATGTTGCATGGTAAAAATATTACTGTGCTTATGCCTTATGCCGATTCTTTGAAACTGGTTGCGGATTGGTTTGCGCAGTTGTGGGCAGAGTCGCTTGGGAAGAAATTTGATTTGGATGGTAAGGTTGTTAATGTTGGCCAAACGCCAATTAGTGCGCTTGGTGCTACTGACCAGCATTCCCAGTTGCAGTTATATGCTGAGGGGCCTTACGATAAGATTGTGGTGATGATGGGTGTTGATGAGTACCGCAAGACTATAACCATTCCCAAATCTTATGGTGATATGCCAAGCTTGGGATTCTTGGGCGGGGTTACGCATAATAAACTGCTACAAACTATGCAGGCCGCTACAGAGTATGCCCTAACCAAGGCCGGGCGCATGAATATGACTATTACCATCCCCAAAGTGACACCGCAAACCGTTGGCCAGTTGCTATATTTCTTCGAAGTTGCCACGGCTTATGCTGGGGAGTTACTAAATATAAACGCCTTTGACCAACCCGGCGTAGAGGAAGGCAAAAACGCCACATACGCACTATTTGGCCGCCCTGGTTACGATGCGAAGAAAGCGGAGCTAGATGCCGCGCCTGTTAAGGAAGAGCAATATATAATATAGAAGAATAACCAACCCCGGCCCTTCGGCGATGTGCTTTTGCGTAGGGGCCATGGGGGTTGAATTTTCATATGCTATTAAAAGGAGGAAACAAACATTGCTCTGGGTAAAGGAAAACATTAACGAAGTCATAACAAAACTAAAAACCAACTCCACTACGGGCCTAACAACCCAGGAGGTAGCAACACGCCAACAAAAATACGGCCTTAACGAGTTTGAAGAAGAAAAAAAGGAAACCCTGCTACAAAAAATCTTTCATCACCTGCTGGAAATCCCATCTATGGTGCTGATAGCCGCCGCCATAATTGCCACTATCGCGGCAGTTTTAAACTTCCGTGATGGATATGGAAGCGGAGCAGACGTGGCCAAGGTAGGCGTAATACTTAGCATAGTGGTAATAAACGTAATACTAGGCGTATACCAGGAAGGCAAAGCCGCTAAAGCCCTGGATGCCCTTAAAAAAATGAACAGCTTCAAAACCACTGTAATAAGAGACGGCAACAAACAAATAATAGACGCTAACCAACTGGTACCCGGCGATATTATAGAGCTTAACGCAGGCGATGTAATAACCGCCGATGCCAGGCTAATCGAGGCCAGCAGTTTACAAGTAGAAGAAGCCGCACTAACAGGCGAAAGCTTAGCCGTAGATAAAAAGCCCGACATAGAAATAGCCGATGAAGTACCCCTTGGCGACAGGCTAAACATGGTATATTCCGGTTGCTTGGTAACCAACGGTCGCGCCCGCGCCGTTGTAGTGGAAACGGCAATGGAAACCGAAATGGGTAAAATAGCCCGCTTGTTAAACTCCACCCAAAAGCAAAAAACCCCGCTACAAATGAGGCTACAGCAGTTGGCGAAGCGTATTTCTGCCATAGCACTTGTAAGCGGTGTGGTAATGTTCTTGGTTGGATTTTTATTGCACCAAAACGCGGTACTGGAAATGCTACTCATAGCCGTTGCGCTGGGTGTTGCCGCAGTACCCGAAACCCTGCCTATTATTGTAACGATGATACTATCCTTTGGCGTATACAACATGGTTAACAAAAAGACGATTATACGCAAAATTTCCGCAGTGGAAACGGTAGGGAACACATCTGTAATCTGTTCTGACAAAACTGGCACACTTACCATGAACAAGATGAAAATCCGCCGTTTTTGGCATGTGGATTACGACCCGGTTAACGCTAAAGACGAGTTTAACCAAGACCAAACCCATATGCTGGAGCTGTTAACATCCTGCTCTAACGCAACAATAGCAGTGCATGGCGATGATGACGAGCATGTGATTGGCGACCCAACTGAAATTGCAATAATCCGGCTACTACATGATAAGAACATGAACCGCGTGTCAGCAGAAAGAGACTTCCCGCGGGTGCACGAGTTGCCGTTCGACTCTGGGCGCAAGCGCATGACTACCGTTCACCACTATCTTAAAGGTACGAAATATATTGTAGTAACAAAAGGCGCATTTGACCGTATACCCGTTAACTGGAATGAGAAAGACCTTGCAAGGGCCACAAAAATCCATGACGAGTTTGCAGAAAAAGCCCTGCGCGTAATAGCCATAGCCTACAAAGTATACGACCATATACCGGATGATTTAACAGAGGAAGGCTTAGAAAAAGACCTAACCTTCATGGGCCTAATTGGCATGATAGACCCACCCCGCGTAGAAAGTGCCGAAGCAGTATTACGCGCCAAGGAAGCCGGTATACGTACGGTTATGATTACCGGCGACCATATAGTTACAGCCGTGGCCATAGCAAAAGAAATAGGCATATACGAAGAAGGCGACAAGGCCCTAACTGGTGCCGACCTTAATCTATTGTCACAACAAGAGCTTGAAGCCCGTGTAAAAGAAGTATCTGTTTATGCGCGTGTAAGCCCCGAGGATAAAATTCGTATTGTGCAGGCTTGGCTTTCCCATGGGGAAGTAATATGTATGACCGGTGACGGCGTTAACGATGCCCCGGCGTTAAAGGCCGCAGACGTTGGCGCGGCCATGGGCATTACCGGTACGGAGGTTTCCAAAAACGCCGCAGACATGGTTATCACAGATGATAACTTCGCTACAATTGTAGATGCCATATCTGAAGGGCGTACGTCTTATGACAATATCCGCAAGACTATTCAGTTCCTGCTTGGGGTTAACTTTGCGGAGATATTTGTGTTGTTGCTGGGTATGTTGCTTTTAGGTATTTCGCCTATAACTGCAATGCAGATTTTGATAATTAACGTTGTGTACGACGGTATACCTGGCTTCTTCCTGGCATTTGAACAACCAGAGCCTGGTGTTATGAAGCGCAAGCCTATCAAGAAGGGTTCGGGGATATTTGCTAATAGGGTTGGTACGTTTATTGCCGTGCGTGCGGTTTCGTTTTCAATTCTTGTTATGGCCGCGTTTATTATTGGGGCTTATGTACAGGTATCACCGGATTTTGTAATCGCGGGTGCCGGTAATTGGACGCTGTCGCTTATGCGTGATGCTGATTTGGCCAACTTCCCGGTAGGGATTACCATGGCGTTTATGGTGCTTAGCTGGGCTTCTACTATTGATACGTTTAATACCCGCTCTACGCTTTCTATTTTTACTGTTGGGCTTTTGTCTAATAAGGGTGTTTTCTTTAGTGTTATTGGGGCTTTGGCGTTTTCGCTTTTGGTGGCGCTTTTCCCGCCGTTTATGGCTGTGTTTAATGTTGTGAGTATTAGCCTTAGACATTGGGGGATTATTATTGCGCTGGCGGTTACACATGTTGTGGTGGTTGAGCTGTTGAAGCTTAGCTTTAGGGCCAGTGATAAGCGCGCGGCCCGGGCAGAGGTTAAAGGGGCATAGTAATGCTTGAACATGTATTTGTTTTATTTGATGAGTTTGATTTTATACTGTCTAATATCACCACAATTGTCTTGCTTTTAACTTTGGCAAGCTTGCTTTTGGCCAATCTTGCGCGGTATGTCCAGGCTAAGAAATATGGCATACCGCTTAAGATGGTACACCAGGCCGGTATCCCGGATAGCTTAGATATTTGGGTTACGCTTATTAGTGTGCTGGGCTTTGGGATGTTTATGCCTTGGCTTATGCTTTCGGTTAGCTGGCATGGGCTGGTTATCTTTGCTGTTACTTTTGTGTCATGCTTTTTGGGTGTTGCTTCTACTAAGGTTAGAGTTGGCAGGACGATAAAGGATAAGGATGGCACTACACGGGATGTTAGTTATAGTTTGGTTTTTGCTATGTGCTTGGCTTTGCTGGTTGCAATTGGGTTAACCTTTATCAATTTTGCCTTTGCGCACGGTGATTATTATGAAGCTCCTAGGAGCATACCGCAGGTTGTTTTAATTGTTTTGGCGGTAATTATACTGTCTTTGTATGCTTTGGTAATTGTGCTTTGCTTGGTTGGAGATATCCATAAGAAAATTTATGGCAACCAGGATATTCTTACTGTTGAGATAGGTAGCCAGATGTATCTTATTGCTATGCGCCATGTTACTAATTATTGGGTGCTTATACCGTGCTATTTTGATAAGGTAGAGCCTGTGGGTGATGTGTATATTGGTGATAAGAAGCCGGAGGAGAGATTGATTGACGCTATTAAATTTACTAAGGGTAGGTTTATTGTAAAGGATATTTCTCTTTTGGATGATAGTAAGAGTATCTTGTGCCGGGAGAAGTATGTGTTGGTTGGGGTTAAGGAGTAAGTTATAGTATAAACTTGCTATTGATTGTTAAGCCGCCTACATGGCTTAAAGCCCGTACGGCGTTATGCTTTCTAGCTCATGTTAATTAAGAATTGCTTTTGCTTTATAAAGGCAACCTGCTCCTTTTTGGCATGTACTGTTTTCTCTTACATCACCTATGTCGGATATTAACGAAAATATTTTACATTTAGTACATTGATGTGGGTTAAACTTTTCAATGTGCCTATCAAAAATAGTAATTATTTCTGGCTTCAATTCACTGGGTATTTGATTCAATTTATCTTCGAGAACCCAACGAAAGATATTTATTGAGTCCCTTTGTGGCGCAATTTTGGGTATTTCCATGATATATTCCCATTTTTCGTTATAGTCATCAAATTCGGAGAAAAAAGGTATTGTATTGGCAATTAGCCGCCTAATGCGCTTGTGTTTATGCTCCTTATGATTGAACATAAATTCATACATTATCGACATTTTTGTTTCTGATGAACGGCGAGCGGCAAAATGCAAGATAGCAATTACATTTTCTAATATTTTATCATTTCCACCAAAATTATTTCCAACGTCGATGGCGAAACCTATTACAGAAGGTAGTCTAAAAAAGACATCGGCGCATACGCCCCATTCAGAACGCACAGCTTTATCAAGCCGTTTTGATACATCAAGGGCTTCTTCTTCACTCATGACATTAAAATTTGCAGTATCTATTATTTCTAATAGAGGGGTGTAATGTTTTTTCCAATAACGGCACCCGCTTATCTTCATTTTTTCACAAGAGAATCCACATGTGTCCATTCTACCACCTCGTATTATATAAATTCCTCTTACTACCGCCTGCCACGCGGTCTAGCCCCTGTGCGGCATTATGCTTATTCGGGGTGGTATCCTATAAAATCAACAAATTCTTGAA
>WQVY01000074.1 GCA_009785605.1 Defluviitaleaceae bacterium
GATTTTTGCCACTTTTCGTTGCCCCCTCCTTGCTTGCCTTAATGGCAAGCCGCGTCAGAGCCGCCTCAATTGGCAAAAATCTGTCACGAAAAGTCACCATTGTCAGAGTTGAATACAGCTTCTAATTGAGTATAAAATCAAATGTAAACACATACTAACCCGAGCCATATTGCTTTTTGCAAATAGGCTCGGGTTTTTATAAAATTGTACTGATTTCGAATTAATTTGCTATATGCTATAATATCTTACACAAACCCTCATAAAAGGAGGCCGTAATCACATGGCCGCATTACCTACCACTAAACATAATCTTTCAAAAGAAACCATAAAAAGCGGCGTAACAGACATGTTGCGTACCGCATATCGCAAAACCATTGCAACAGCTACCCCTCAACAGATATACAACGCCTTGGCCCTTACTATCAAAGAGCATGTATCCGCGAATTGGCTGGCAACTCACGAGCATTTCGATAAAGCCGATGTTAAAACGGTCTATTACCTGTCTATGGAGTTTTTGATGGGCCGCTTTATGGGTAACGCAATCTTAAACATGTCCCTTACCAACACAGCACAAGAAGCCCTAGAGGAGCTGGGCATTGACCTTAACATGATAGAAGAAGCCGAGCATGACCCAGGCCTTGGCAACGGCGGCCTTGGAAGGCTTGCTGCTTGCTTCCTGGACTCGCTTTCTACTATGGGTTACCCGGCATATGGCGCTGGGATACGATACCATTACGGCATTTTCGAACAACATATAGAAGACGGCCATCAAGTAGAAAAACCAGACAACTGGCTACACTATGGCGACCCGTGGGGCGTAAGGCGGGAAGAATACGCAAAAGAAATCAAGTTTGGTGGCCGGGTAAATGCCATCAAAGACGATGCAGGCGAATACCGCTTCGTGCTAGAGGGTTACCAGTGTGTACTTGCCGTACCGCATGACTACCCGGTTGTTGGGTACAACACAAACATGGTAAACACCCTGCGTTTATGGGATGCAGAGCCAGTAAACCGGTTTGACCTTCAAAGCTTCAACGAGGGCCAGTACGAACGCGCCCAAGAAGAACAAAACCTGGCCCGCACCCTAACCGCGGTACTATACCCCGCAGATGAATTTCTAGCAGGGAAAGAACTACGGCTACGCCAGCAGTACTTTTTTATATCCGCAACAATACAGCGTGTGGTGGAGCAGTTTGCACACAAGCACAACCATGACTTTTCTAAACTGCCGCAATATGTGCAATTCCAGCTCAATGACACCCACCCTTCCCTAGCAATAGCAGAGCTTATGCGCATATTAATAGACGGCTATTTCATGCCATGGGACGAAGCCTGGGAGATAACCCGCGCAACCTGCGCATACACCAACCACACAATCATGAGCGAGGCACTAGAAAAATGGCCAATAGAACTTTTTAGCCGCCTTCTTCCACGTATTTACATGATTGTGGAAGAAATAAACCGCCGCTTTTGCCAAAACCTAATACAATGGTATGGCAATGACCCGGAGCGTATCCGCAATATGGCCATCTGCGCAGATGGCCAGGTGCGCATGGCCCACCTAGCCATAGTAGGCAGCCACTCCATTAACGGTGTTGCAGAAATCCACACCAATATCCTAAAGGAAGTAGAACTAAAAGACTTTTATGAAATCTACCCAGACAAGTTTAACAACAAAACCAACGGCATCACCCAACGCCGCTGGCTGGCAAAATGCAACCCAAAACTGTCTACCCTTATCACAAACGCAATTGGCGACGGCTGGGTTACAGACCTTAACCAGCTAAGCAAGCTTAAGCCGCTATCTAGTGACGCGGCCTTTGCAGATGAGTTTATGACCGTAAAGCAAGCCAACAAAATAGCACTATCTAATCACATCTACCGGGAGCATGGTATTACCGTGGACCCTTCTTCTATTTTCGATATACAGGCCAAGCGCCTACACGAATACAAGCGCCAACTCATGAACATCTTCTATGTAATAGACCTATACAATACCCTCAAACTCAACCCAAGCCTGGACACCCAACCGCGCACATTCCTATTCGCGGCCAAGGCTTCGGCCAGTTACCGGCGCGCTAAGCTTATAATCAAGCTTATTAACTCTGTCGCGGACTTGGTTAACAACGACCCGGCCATGGACGGGCGGATGAAAGTACTGTTCCTTCCCAACTATAGGGTAAGCATGGCCGAGAAACTCGTACCCGCCGCAGACGTAAGCCAGCAAATATCCACAGCCGGCAAGGAGGCCAGCGGTACAGGCAATATGAAGTTTATGCTCAACGGCGCAATAACCCTAGGCACCCTGGACGGTGCCAATGTAGAAATAATGGAAGAAGTAGGCCGTGACAACATTTTCATCTTTGGCATGACCGCGCAGGAAGTGCAGGCGCTCACCAACACAGGCACTTATGCCCCTTGGGACTTGTACAACATGGACTATGACATCCGCAACATCCTAACCACGCTTATTAATGGGACGCTGGACAATAATCACGACCTTTTCCGCGAACTATACGAGGCAATGCTTAACGGCTATGGCGGCACCAGGCCAGACGAATACTACGTGCTTAAAGATTTTGCCGCGTACAAGGCCGCGCAAGAAGATATTAGCACCGCATACAAGGATAAAAACCGCTGGGCCGAGATGGCTATCCACAACACGGCATGCGCCGGAAAGTTTTCCAGCGACCGTACTATACGGCAGTATGCCAGTGAGATATGGAATATAGAGCCGGTGGTGAGAGTGTGAAAAATGGCGCAGCCATTTTTCTGCTTGCATGGTGCTAAACCTTAGAATGGAGATCAACATGGTAAAAAGGCAATTGCAATGGGCCTTAACAATTTTTGTGGGCATTATAGTTATTGTTGGTGGGGGCAGCATGCTGGTGCGGCATGTAATTGGGCCGCATGTGCAGCGGCTTCCTTTTGTATCCAACCGCGATGTAGTACCTTTTCATGAGAATTTTGGGTTTGACCCAGAAATCCCTATTATGGTCTACGGCTATGCATTGCTGCAAGAAAGTGACGCACCACCGCCATTCGTTGAATATGAGAGCCAGGTGGTTTACTTGCCTGTTGCGTTTTTGGCATACCACTATGACCGTTTTCTGTTTTGGGACGAGTACGCACAGGTGCTTACAATAACAACCCATAACGAGATGCTGGTATTTCACCCAGGGCAGGTGCAGTTTTACCTCAACGGCTTCCCGCAGTACATGACCAACCCAATACTAATGGTAAATGGCAATTTG
This sequence comes from Defluviitaleaceae bacterium, assembly GCA_009785605.1. Lineage (GTDB taxonomy): Bacteria > Bacillota > Clostridia > Lachnospirales > WQUN01 > WRAN01. The sequence goes on from WQVY01000074.1 coordinate 3,255, forward strand.
TTTATGCCAGCTTGCTTGGCAGAGGGCCTGTACCCCCTAACCGTATACCACAATACCGAAAACAACATAGTTATTATAGAAAACATAAATACTCAACACACCAGGGCAGAGCTAACAAGCCGTACAGATATCCGCTACGGCCCAGACAACCGCTCCCCCATTGCTGCCCGTGCGGCATCCGGGAGTAGGATTACCGTGTTCGAAGAAAGCGAAAACGGCGACTTTACCCGTGTCCGGAACGAGGACGGCATTGTAGGATGGGTAACTACATCCTCTGTAGGGGCTTCACATATAGGCGTCGATGAAGTAATAGAGCGTGAAACACTGCTTGATGGCTTTGTAAACTACGCCATCCGCCGCACAGCCCTTTGGCCAACAGGCCGCACTGTAATAATGGCCTGGGACAATATAAGCGAGCCGGCGGCCAACAATACCCGTATGCAATCACCCATTTACGAAAGTATTAATGTAATTGCGCCTACATGGCTAAGGCTGGATAGTGTTGATGCAGGAGTAGCATCTATAGGGACGCAAGAGTATACCGCATGGGCACATGAGCAAGGGGTGCAAGTATGGCCAACATTTGAAATTGCCGGCGGCCAAACTCGTGCATTCTTGACCAATAGGGCCGCACGCCAGAGAGTTATAAACCAGTTGGCAAACTTTGTGGACGAGCTCAACCTGGACGGCATAAACATTGACTTTAGCCCCGCAAGCCCAGCAGAGGGGCCATATTTTGTACAATTTTTGCGCGAGCTATCCCTCCGCCTTGGGATGCGCAGTGTCGTACTTTCCGTTAACATTGCAGCACAAGAAACGGCGTTTTATAGCCGCGAGCTGTTGAGATATACAGTGGACTTTGTATTTGTTTTGGCACTGGACGAGCATGGTCACGACGCGCAGTACAGTGGGCCGGTGGCTTCTTTGCCCTTCGTGGCCGAAAGTGTTAACAACATGCTTGCATATATCCCACAAGAGCAGCTTATACTTGGGCTGCCGTTTTACAACCGCATTTGGCGTGAGGTTATTGGCGACAATACCCAAGAAACCAGGCAAGTCCAGCACTTTGGCACGGCATATACCCGCGAGTGGTTCGAGTACAATAACGCCGTGTGGGAATGGCTGCCGGAGGTTGGCAGTTACTACGGCAGGTTTGCCGCCCACGAAGGCGATGACATAGTGTACTACCGTGTATGGCTGGAATGTGAACGCAGTATGAGCGAAAAATTGCAAGTGGTACTGGACAATAACCTAAGAGGGGTAGCTCTCTGGAATAGAAATTTCAGGCACAACGAGGAACTTTGGGAAGTCATGGGTCAGCACTATAGGAGGTAGCTGAGAATGGAAACTACTATGCACAAAGTAAGCAAAGACACCGTTGTTTATGCCATGAGTGCTAAAAACAAGCCAGTGCTGTATGCAAACCCCAGCGAAACTATACAGTTTGAAACATGGGATGCACTTGCTGGGCAAGTAAAATCCGCAGATGGCGGCCTGTCCGGGCTTGACTGGGGTCGCGTAAACCCAGCCTCCGGGCCTGTATATATTAACGGCGCCCAACCGGGGGACGTGCTTTCGGTTAAAATACAGTGCATAGACATAACTGATACAGGCGTAGTCATATGCGGCCAAGGCATGGGCGTTATGGGCGCGCACCTGGAAGGTGTAACGGTAAAAATTGTGCCTATAAAGGATGGCTATGCGCACTTTTCCGACAATATACGCCTACCTATAAACAAGATGATAGGCGTGATTGGCGTATCGCCAGCACTTGATGACGGCGATATCCCATGTGGCGCACCTGATTACCATGGCGGCAATATGGATTGTAAAGAAGTAAAAGAAGGTGCGACCCTGTTACTACCCGTAAATGTACCGGGCGCACTACTCGCAATGGGTGACCTACATGCAGTAATGGCCGATGGCGAGATAGGCGTATCAGGGCTAGAAGTATCCGGCATGGTTACGGTCACGGTTGATATAATAAAGGGCAAGGATTTGCCCCTACCCATGATACTCAACGACGATTTTGTCATGACTCTGGCCTCTGACGTGGACTTGGACATAGCAGTTGATATGGCCGTAGCCAATATGGTGGACTACTTAGTAAAAAATGCAGGACTACCCCCACACGACGCGGTGATGCTAGTCTCACTAGCGGCCGATGTACGGATATGCCAGGTGGTTGACCCCAAAAAGACTGCAAGGGTGGAGTTTCCGCGCAACCTGCTACCAGTTTAAGAAGCTGACCACAGCGCAACTAATTGTGATGGAGATTAGTATGAAAAAATACACAACTTTTTTATTCGACGCAGATGATACCCTATATGACTACCGCTTATCTACTGCATATGCGCTCAAATCCATGTTCGAACAATGCGGGTTTGCTTATAGCGACGGCATACAAGCGCGATACGGCGAGATAAACCGCGCCGCATGGGCGAGTTACGAAAAAGGCGAAATTTCCGTAGATGACATGCAAAAGGTAAGGTTCTCGCGGTTGTTTGACGAAATTGGGGTCTATCATGACCCAGAAAGTTTCAACGCTGGATACCTTTACGAGTTTGGGAAAGGTATATACCTGATTGAAGGCGCATTGGAAATATGCCGCGCGATATTTTCGCGCAATAAGCACATTTACATTGTCACCAACGGGCTTGTCGCAACCCAAGAAGCAAGGGCCAAACACTCGCCACTTAATAAATACATCACCGGCTTCTTTGTTTCACAGATAGTAGGTCACCAAAAGCCAAGCCTTGAATATTTCCGTCATGTATTTACTCATATATCGGCTTCAAAAGACGAGATGATAATAATCGGGGACTCGCTTACAGCAGATATAGCAGGTGGCAACAACGCCAGTATAGACACATGCTGGCTAAATATACATGGGACCCAAAATCACACGAACATTAAACCAACATATGAGATACATAATTTGCGCCAACTACAACAGTTTATTTAAATAGACTTCCCTGGAAACGCCCTCGGCGATAAACCAAAAAAGGAGCCCAGCCTTGACACATATCATCCCCTACTGGAAGCGATATCAAAGACTAATAGCCATAGGTGTGTTTTTTCTTATTCTAGAATCCTTCGGCGATTTGTTGCAGCCTATGGTTGTGTCTATGATAATAGACCAGGGCGTAATGGAAGGCGCGCTGGATGTAGTATTTAGGCTTGGCGGGCTGATGCTTCTTGTTACGGTTTTTGGGGCCACATGTGCGGCTATGCGCTGTGTTATGGCCAGCCGTGTTTCGCAACAGTTTGGCGCGGACCTTAGGCTGGATTTGTTCGCCAAAATCAATAATTTTTCCTTTGCTGCACTTGGCCGCAGGGAACCGGCATCCATGATTACGCGCATGACCAATGATACATCCCAGCTTGTGGGTTTTACCAATGGTATGATGCGTGTCTTTTTGCGCTCGCCTATTTTGCTGTTTGGTGCTATTACCATGACATTTATGCTTAACCCGCGGCTTGCCATGATCTTGCTGGTGGTTGTGCCGCTAATTGCCATCCTTATGTACATAAGTTTGCGTGTAGGGTTCCCGCTTTTTACTAAAATGCAAGAAGCCCTTGACCGCAACAACGCCGTACTGCGCGAGTATCTATCCGGGGTGCGGGTTGTTAAAGCATATAACACCTTCGACCAAGAGATTGACCGCTTCGATGTATCCAATTCAGACTTGGCCAACACCGCAATAAAGGCTTCACGGGTTATTGGCGTGTTTTTCCCAATAATATCTTTTGCGGTTAACATTGCTGTGGTGGCTACCTTGTGGCTGGCACGGAGCTGGGTGGCCGATAGCCAAATGAACGTAGGGCAGGTTGTGGCATTCTTAAACTATGTAATGCAGATAACGATGTCCCTCCGCATGATTTTTAATGTGTATCAGATGTTTATACGGGCAAAAGCTTCTGCCAACAGGGTTGGGGATATCATTGCAGAGGAGGATACAGAAGCAGATAACCGCCGCGCTCATACCGCCTTAAATATTACATCTGACACAAGCAACCCCGCTATCGAGTTTGCAGGTGTAACATTTGCTTACCCAGGGAGCCAACACAGCGAAAGTGAACCCGTACTAAAAGATATCACCTTCACCTTGCCCAAAGGCGAAATTTTGGGGATTATAGGCCCAACCGGTGCGGGGAAATCATCGCTGGTTGGGTTGTTGCCGGGCTTTTATATGCCGCAGTCTGGCGATGTATATGTAGCGGGCGTAAATACAAAAGACGCAGACATAACCGCTCTAAGGGCATCTATAGCCTATGTGGCCCAACAAAACACGTTGTTCCATGGCACAATTGCCAACAACATACGCATGGGCAAAGCCAACGCCACAACAGAAGAAGTAGAAGATGCTGCAATGGCGGCAATGGCCCATGATTTTATTGCTGCGTGCCCCGAGGGCTATGACACCATTGTCAGCCAAAAAGGCGTTAACCTGTCTGGTGGGCAAAAACAGCGGCTGGGGATTGCTAGGGCACTGGTACGCAAAGCAGATATACTAATATTAGACGACTGTGTAAGCGCAGTAGATGTAGAAACAGAAGCCGCCATATTGCAAGCCATAAGCAACCTTGACCCGTCACCTACCATTGTGATGATAACCCAGCGGATATCATCGGTTATGAACTTACGCCATATTCTTGTAATGGATGCCGGCAAAGTGGCGGGCTACGGCAGTCACGACTATTTGATGGAGCACTGCGGCGTGTATCAAGAAATTTATCATTCGCAATTAATAGACTAAACACTAAAGGGGGGGGAGTCATATGCAAAACCAGCAAAATACCACGTCACCACCGCCGCCACCGCCAAGGATTGGCATGGCCCAACCTATGATGCACGGCGGCAACCGCTTTGCGCGGGTAAAAGAGCGCCCCCGTAACTTTGCCAAAACTGTAGCTCGCTTACTTGGCTACTTTCGTGAGCAGTGGTTTGTGTTGGTTATTATATTTATATTGTCATTGGCATCATCTGTGGCGGCACTTGCTGGGCCGTTCCTTATTGGCCGCGTAATAGACGGGCTGGTTGCCCCGGCAGATGTGCCGGAGCTTGCGCTGATTTTTCTTATCTTGCCTATTATGTATGCTTGGGACGGTATAAGCCACTTTATGCAAACATGGGTAGTTGCAGGGGCGTCCCAAAAGCTTGTTAAGACTTTGCGTGGGTTATTGTTTAAGCATTTGCAATCCCTTCCTATAAAATTTTTTGACTCACATATGCATGGTGAGTTAATGAGCCGCCTCTCCAACGACACAGACAACATAGCCGGGATATTGGGCATGGCGCTGGTTTCGCTTTCATCTGTAGCCATAACCCTTACTGGGGTATTGGTTATGATGCTGTGGCTGTCTCCTACTATGACATTTTTTACGCTGGTGTCGGTCCCTTTATTTTTCCTTGTTAGCAAGGCCATCGCGTCTCAGACGCGGAAGTACTTCCGCAGCCAGCAAGTAGCGCTGGGGATGCTTAACGCCAAAATCGAAGAAGATATATCCGGCATGGCAGTTATCAAGGCCTATGGGTGCGAAAACAGCGCAGTAGAAGAATTTGCCCGCATAAACGAAGACCTGCGCTACGCCGGTACCCGGGCGCAAATATGGTCCGGCTTTATAATGCCCGCAATGAACGTGATAAATAACCTAAGCCTAGCAGTTGTGGCCTTTGCCGGTAGTGTACTTGTCATAAACGGCAACCTTACTGTGGGCATTATTGCGACATTTATAGCATACTCGCGGCAGTTTAGCCGCCCACTAAACGAGATGGCAGGGGTGTACAACCAATTACAATCCGCCCTAGCCAGTGCGGAGCGTGTATTCGACATCCTGGACGAGCCAGTAGAAAAAGAAGACCCGCCCGGTGCTGTGGCATTAGACAGCCCGCGAGGTGACATAATTTTCAAAGGTGTTGGCTTTGGCTACAAGCCCGGCGTACCGGTAATAGAGGACTGCAATTTCCACGCGCCCACAGGGTCTGTTATAGCGCTAGTGGGGCCTACCGGTGCTGGTAAAACCACCATTGTCAACCTGGTTACGCGTTTTTATGACGTAGATGCGGGCAGTATTGTACTAGACGGGCGGCCTCTGGAAGAATACACAAGAAGCACATTGCGCCGCGCCTTTGGCATAGTACTTCAAGACACATACTTGTTTACCGGTACGATAATGGACAACCTGCGCTACGGCCACCCAAGCGCAACAGAAGAAGAAGTAAAGGCTGCCGCTAAGCTTGTAGGGGTAGACCATTTTATAAGGCAGTTAGCAGATGGTTATAATACAGTGCTCACAGAAAACAGCCGCACGCTAAGCCAAGGCCAGCGACAGCTACTTGCCATAACCCGCTGTGTACTTGCCAACCCAGCTATACTGATATTGGACGAAGCAACATCCTCTGTAGATACGCGTACAGAGGTAAAAATCCAACAGGCCATGGGTATGCTAATGCGTGGGCGCACCAGCTTTGTAATTGCCCACAGGCTACGCACAGTAGCCGGGGCGGATCAGATCCTGGTCGTAGATAGTGGCCGCATTGCAGAGCAGGGTAACCATGACTCACTTATGGCCGCCGGGGGCATATATGCGCGTATGTTTGAGATGCAGTTACGGGGGCTGGGGGTGTAATATTTCTACACCCGCCCACCATCACCAAGCCCCAACCTGCGAAGCCTAAGCACATTGGCCAATACAGAAACAGAGCTAAAACTCATAGCAAGTGCCGCAATCATGGGGCTAAGAAGCGGCCCCCCAAATACATACAACACACCCATAGCAACAGGTATCCCCAGTATGTTGTACATAAAAGCCCAGAACAAATTTTGCTTGATATTGCGCATTGTGCGGCGGCTCAAGTATATAGCCCTATGCACCCCGTTTAAGTCACCCCGCATAAGCACAATTTCAGCCGACTCTATGGCTACATCTGTGCCTGTGCCTATTGCTATGCCTATATCGGCCATTACCAGCGCTGGGGCATCATTAATGCCATCGCCTACCATTGCAACTACCCGCCCGGTATCTTGCAATGCCTTGACATGCGCGGCTTTGTCATGAGGCAATACTTCTGCCTCTACATGAGTGATACCGGCTTGCTTGGCCACGGCTGCTGCTGTTAGGCTATTATCACCGGTTAGCATTACTATATCTATGCCCATGTCTTGCAAGCGGGCAATGGCGGTTTTACTGGTAGGCTTGATTACATCTGCTACAGCTACCAGCCCAGCTATCTGCCATTTGCATTGGGCTTTATTTTCTAAAGCATCGCAGTTTAAAGATACCGCCACATACATGGGTGTCTTACCGTCATACGCTAAGCGCTTACTGTCGGCCATGAAGCCGGTGATATCCACATCATATGCCTCCATCATCCTTGCATTGCCTATAACCACACCAACATTTTCTACAACTGCTTCTATCCCTTGCCCAGTAACGGCTGTAAACTGCTCCACAGCCGGCAGCTCCCCATATTGCTCCTTCCCATAGCGTGCAATGGCCTCCCCCAGTGGGTGCTCGGACATTGTTTCTGCGGCGGCGGCAAGCTTTATTACATTATTCATATCCGTATCATGCAAGAGTACATCTGTTACATATGGTCGCCCTTCGGTTATGGTACCGGTTTTATCTAGCACGACTGTTTTAACTTTGTGCAAAGTCTCCAGCGCTTCGCCGCCTTTGACCAATATCCCATTTTCTGCACCCTTGCCGGTGCCAACCATTATGGCGGTAGGTGTTGCAAGCCCAAGAGCGCAAGGGCAAGCAATAACCAACACACTTACAACTATAGTAAGCGCGAATGCAACGTCTTGCCCGGCCAAGAGCCAAGCCCCGCCAGCCAAAAGCGCAAGCACAATAACCACATGCACAAAATGCCCAGAAATAACATCTGCCAGCCGTGCAATTGGCGCTTTGGATTTTTGCGCATCTTCCACCAGTTTTACAATTTGGGCAAGCACTGTATCCTTGCCTACATTTATTGCCTCGTATCTTATTGCACCGCTCCCGTTAATGCTTGCACCTATTATGGGGTCTCCGACCCGTTTCATAACCGGCATACTCTCCCCAGTTAGCATAGACTCATCAACAGCAGTTTCGCCATGTATAACGGTGCCATCTACAGGCATTTTTTCCCCTGGCCTTACAACAATAACATCCCCAACCACTACATCATCAACAGGGATTTCCGTTTCTGCATCCCCTTTTATTACCCGCGCGCTTTTGGGCGCTAAGTTCATCAACTTTTGTATCGCTTCTGATGTCCGGCCCCGGCTTTTTGCCTCCAGATACTTACCCAGTGTGATTAGAGTCAAGATGACAGCGGCGGTTTCGTAGTAATACATATTGTGCCCGCCCCTAAACACGGCCTCCCAGGTAAGGAATAAACTATACAAGAACGCTATTGCTGTACCCTTTGCTATAAGCGAGTCCATATTGGCCCGGCCACGTACCAGCGCACTCAGCCCATTGCGGTAATACATGTGGCTTACCACCATGACCGGGATAGTCATAAGTAGCTGTGTTAGCCCGTTAAAAATAGGGTAGTGCATAGGGTCAAAACGCGGGGGTATCCACCCTAGCCCCAGGCTATGCAATGTCATTGGCACCATAGAAAACAACGTTAACGGCACAGTAAAAAAAGCAGACAACATAAACCGCCGCCATAGCGCACTTATATCATCTGCCTTACGTTCGGCCTTGGCCGTGTCGCTTTCTTGTACATATAATTTAAACCCGGCCCGCTTAACCGCCAACCTTATACGGTCATATGAAATAATACCCGCATCGAATGTGAGGCTTAGCTGCTCTGTCGCAAAATTAACCTGCCCGCTTGCACCTTCAAGCTTATTAACAACTCGCTCTATATTTTTTGCACATACGGCGCAGGTCATACCGCTTATATTTACTGTTAGCTGTGTCATACTATCTCCTTGCATTTCGTCATGCTATATATTCTATATCATCGCGAAATTAAAGGCAAAATAAGAAGGTGCTGTAAAACCGCATAAGCAGTTAACAGCACCTTCTGGTAGGTTAAATCATGTGTGAGTATAGCGAATATTTCGCTATACTAGCTAAAGCTACCCGTAAGAATCGCCTCAAGAAGAATCATAAATGCTTCAAGGTTAGCATTTATCATCCCTGGCCATGTCGCCTCAATAAACTGGAAATTATCTAGTACTGTATGAAGCACCGTTGCAGAAAATCCATCAAAAATGTCCATCACCGCAAACAACTGCGCTGCAAGCTCTGCGTCAATATTGTCAAGCCTCTCTAACCCAACAAAGTTTACAACCGTATGGCCGCCAAATAAGAAAGCCAGTTGGTCACTACTAAACCCAATAACATCCGGGATAGAAATCAGTTCAAAATCATGCTGGCTGGTAAGCTGTGCAGCTATGTCTGTTACTTGCTGCGCAACATCGTCGATATACGGCTCAACAAGCCCCAACATATATGCTTGCATTAACAGATCTGTTGGTGATGCGGCAAATATAGCAGCTTGAAATTCAACTAAGCTCTCGAACGAGTCGAATGGGAACTGCGAGCCCATGTCTTCAATTCCCATTTCTGTGAGTTCGGCTCTTATCATCTGGTATTGCATTAGTAGAAAATCTAAAATGCCTTCGTCTGCCATAATAGCCTCTACCAGGGATGCGAGTTTAGCATCGTCAAGTACTGGCACAGACCCAGCACCATATATAATATATGGGCCTTCGATAATAACATCGGCATTTACCATCATCAAAATATTATCGCGTTCACGAGCCGTAAGTGACTCCAGGTAATAGTACGCACCTACAAGCCCTACTTCTTCTGCACCAAAAAATACATACACGATTGTATAATAATGCTCCAATTCTAGCATGCGCTGGGCGCTTTCCATAAGTAGCGCTGTGCCAGATGCATTGTCGCTGGCGCTTGGGTATGGTGGGGAGTCGTAATGTGCACCCACAATAATCATGCGCTCGCTTTGGCCGGGAAGAGTTAGCACAACATTCTGGCTTACCCTGTCAGCGCGAATCTGATAATCACGGTCTACACCCAGTATCCATGGGGATGTTACATTGTCCCAGTTAAGGCTCCCAAATGTTTGTAACCCCATGTCATGTACCTGCCAATAGGTAAACTCTTGGATGGCGATATTGTCCCAATCATGGCCCATAGCCAAAAGTTCTTCAACTATCC
>WQVY01000075.1 GCA_009785605.1 Defluviitaleaceae bacterium
ATAGGCGCAGGCGCAACAATAGCGTACAACAACCAAGTTGCTGACAATGGTATTGTGATTGCACACGGCGGCATAATTGAGTTAAGAGCAGGCGGCGTAATACGCGACAATTTCTCCGACGGCTCCAGTTCAGGTGTGTTTCTGTTTGGCACTAACCCCACCACCGCCAACGGCTACGCCTACAGCAGTTCTATATTTTTAATGAGTGGCGGTGAAATCCGCAACAATGAAACAAGTTCCAATAGCGGCGGTATAGGCACAAGCACTGTCGGTAGAAACCACCACATTTACATGATGGGCGGCGTTATAAGGGACAACATTGCTATGAACGGCGGAGGTGTATCGATATCGTCACATACCACATTTATGATGGAGGCCGGGGAAATAAGCGGCAACCATGCGACTGGCGAAGGCGGCGGTGTAGTCGTTAACAACGGCGGACGCTTCATCATGCACTCTGGCGCCCGCATTGTTAACAACCGCGCAGAACTTGACGGCGGCGGCATCATGTTCCGCGTTCCGGCTACCTTTTACTCAGCCCTTTACGCAAACCCCCTCGACCCCAACATAGCCGGCGTATTCGATACCCTGGACATCCGCCAAGGCGCTATTTTCTACGGCAACACAGCCAGGAACTGGGCGCTTCCGCCCACAATCCTGCCGGCAGTCCCGCCAGCCATTGTGGTCAATCAACTTAACAATGTCCGGTGGAATGCCGCAAGCGACAGTTCTTCCGTTTGGCTATGCACAAACGAAGACTGCAACAATTGCACAAGCACAGCCAACCAACACACCGATTGTAACGGCAGGTACCTATACCTGCTAAACAACTACGACATCAACTTCGCCCCAGCCCCAGACCCATGGTTCTTAGGCAACATCCCAACATGGCCCATCTATAAGACTGACATGGCCATATACAACACCACCACCTTTGCCGATAGGCGATACCTACCGGGCGCATTTTTCAGCCTACTGGTATACAACGGCACAGGCACCCCGCCTCTAGGCATTATAACAAACGATATGATAGGCCCGGCGGCAAACCAGTGGACTTATGTAACAACCCTTTCAAGCGGCACAATAGGCGGCCCTGTAGGCACACCCGGCATAGTACCCATGCGCTTCCCCATGCTACAGGGACGGGTATACCAGTTGGAAGAAATCGTACCTCCAACAGGCTTTCAGCCACCCTATGGCCAATGGCGGATTACAATACCGGCAGCGCTAGGCACCGCAAGCAACCCCTCTGCGCGGATACTGGAGAATATTTCTACCACGGTTGGCGGCGCGCCACCGGTTATTAGCCGCAGCAGACAAGTAGCCGGAAGCCCGGTTTACAGCAACTATATTGGCAATATGTCCGATTTTAACCTGCCGCTTACCGGTGGTGAGGGGAGTAATCTTGCGGCATATGCCATGGCTGGTACTGTGGTTATATGTATGGCCTTTGCTTCCTTTGGGGTTATGAAGGTTGTGAAGGGTAAGAAGGTTAGGAAGGGATAAACCTTTATCGGTATCATCTAAACCGGATAAACATAAGGCGAAGCCTGGGCAACCCTTGGAATGGTACTATTATCAAATAAAATGCAATATTTGGGGGGATTTATTCTAAAAACCCGTCGTCTATACAAAGACGGCGGGTTTTTGTTGCTGCAATTATTTTGGGCTTGTGCTGGACTGTTTGTTATTTATGTCGCTATAATATAGCAATTCTACTTTGTTTGGAGAGGGTCAGATGGAAATCATACAAGCCAGCCAAGCTACATTTGACCCAAAGCCTCAAATGAGCTACATATTTGTAGAAGGGTTTTACCCCTGGATAAAGCACATAAGCAAAGATAAACAAGAGCTGGTACAAGTCTTTACTCATATGTTTAACCTAGAGAGGTTTTACTTGGCAGTAGAAGGCCATCACGTTACGGCCATTGCCGCATGCACAAGCGGCACATCCCCAGTAAGCCTTTGCAGGAAAGAGTTTGCCCGTGTACTTGGCCCTATACGCGGCAATATTTCTTATTTGAGACTACGGCGGCATATGATGCACAACACCCTGCCATTTGCCATAAGCCCCAAAACCGGGGTTATAGAGTTTGTAGCCACCGCACCAGAACATAGAAACCACGGCATAGGCCATGCGCTGCTTAGTCACATAATTACCACCCTACCCCACGACTCATATATGTTGGAAGTAGCCGACAATAACGCAAATGCCAAGCACCTATACGAAAAGCTAGGGTTTAAGGAGTTTAGGCGGGTTGCAGCGTCTAGGCGCAGTGGGGCTGGGGCTTTTGTTTATATGCGGTGTAGTACAACAAGGTAAACAACCACCCTGCCGCTTTTGGCAACTTCATCGTATCCAGTTGAAAATAAGATTCTCCTTGCCCTCAAGGACATCAAACTCGTGATGGTCTGCCGTGAGAATAGAACCCCTCAAAATGATGGTTTGTGCCACGGCAATAGAATCTGCCAGTGATAACTTATAGGTTGCCTTTAACCGCCCAGCTTCCAAAAATATTTCTCTGTCAAACTCTGTAACAAGGACATTGGAATATTCAACATTCTCAACAACATTTAAGGCGTATTCTTTTCCATACTCACGATAAAAACCATAATAAACTTCGTAAAGGTTTACCCTGTTCATATATAATCGTACATTACCGTGGGTAGCTTGCTTTAATATATCCGCAACAATATTTGCGCCTTTTTCATGATTAGTTAACGCAATCAATGCACATGCATCAAGGACAAATACATCATTCATGATTCCAAGCCCTCAAGGATTTTATCTTCTCTCGTCATAGCCAAAAATTTATCTACGGTAAGGCGACTCCCTGCTGTAAGTCCAAGTAAAGGACATTCATCCTTCGTAACTTCACGAAGGGGAGTCAAACTAATGACGTTACCCGTTTGCCTGAGTTTTACCCGCTCTGTCGGTATCATCTTAAATAAAGTTTCAGGCAATGCTTTAACACTCAAAACCATTTCAGACATAGGTAGCAACCTCTTCTCTATTTCTTTGATATTTGCTTGTTATTATGACAATTATATCACGAGCATGATACAAAATAGTATTACCACTACTCTGCTGCCTTGAAATTATAAATAGGCATGATATGCATTTCTATTTCCACAGTATCGCCAATATGTGCGGTTATTTCATCCATTGGCTTGTATGCAAAAGGTGCTTCGTCAATGGTTTTGCGGTTTACAGTTGTAGAATAAATACCTTCCATTGCTTGCTCAAACTGCGTAAGGGTAATTTTCTCCTTAGCAGACGAGCGGCTCATGATGCGCCCGGCACCATGTGGCGCAGAAAAATTCCAATCTGCATTGCCCTTGCCTACACAAATTAGGCTGCCGTCGCGCATGTTCATTGGGATTAGTACCCTTTCGCCGTTCTTAGCCGAGATAGCGCCTTTGCGTAGCACTTTGTGCTTTAAGTCTATATAATTATGGGTAGTGGTAAAGGAGTCTAGCACTTTAAATCCTACACGCTTTTCCAGTTCCTTTATAATTGCCTTGCGATTAATTTCTGCATAGCGCTGGAGTATGGCCATATCGTGTAAATAATCATCCATTAGCGCCCCTTCTACATAAGCCAGGGAGCGTTCTATATTTACTTTCTTTTTCTTGAGGTCTTCTATGGCCTTTTTTTGATACCATTCTGCTGCCATATTTCCAATATTGCGGCTACCAGAATGTACTACCAGATACAGTGCACCGTCGTTGCCTATATTAGCCCCATAAGAAACAGCCTTGCCAAGCTCAATAAAATGGTTGCCGCCGCCAAGCGTCCCAACAGACAGTACAGCCCTGTCCAGCTTCATATGCTTTGCACACTTGAGTGCAGTTAGGTCAATCATATCGGCGTAGTGATGTGGTACATCGCGGATTTCAAAACCCGCCGGTATATACTTATGAATCGCCTTGTCAAGCTGTGTCAACTCTATATGTTTGTCTTTTAGCAGTACGGTTTCCATCCCGCAGCCAATATCAACACCAACCATGTTGGGTACTACCTTGTCTGATATAGTCATGGTTGTGCCTATAGTACAGCCGGCACCGGCATGTACGTCAGGCATAATGCGGATTTTGCTGCCTTCTACAAAACTCTGGTTTAATAAATTTTGTATTTGAGACATGGCGCTTGGTTCGATATTGCTGGTAAAAACCTTTGCGGTATTGTATTTCCCTTTTATTTCTAGCATCATTACCCTCCTATGCGGAATTTTTCGCTCATGAGCGCAATTACAAGAGCCGCAGTAGTCATGACCACTGCGGCTAGTATATACAAAAATGCGGTTATATTAATCTTCGTCTGTGAGGCTATCCAGTAAGCTGCCGGTGTGTTGTGGCCTGTGATTGGGGAATTCTGCAACAAGTTCTTCTAATAACACACGCGCTTCTGGATGACGTGCTTCATCCCGCGCATACAGGGTGCCAAGAGCGAGAAGAAACTCTGCACGCCTTGCTGCTGTTGGTGGCATAAATCTTAGAGCCAGCTCCAAATCCACCAGGGCCTTGTAATAATCCCCTGTGTTAAAAGCGCTTAGGCCCTCATTTACAAACTGTGTGCCCAAACGCGGGTACGCGTTTTCTCGTATCTCTATGTCTCTGTCTACTAAGTCACGGGGCAAACCTTCCATATCTATTACATCTAGCCGTTCTATTGCTTCTAGCAGTTGGTCATCCCTAAAAAGGTTGTCGGCCTGCATGAAGCGGATAATACGGTCTGCTCGCTCATATTGTGCTTCCCACTGCTCTAGCAGTCCTTCTTGTGCTTGTATGTGACTGTCTTTTTCTGCTAGTTCAGCAATGTGTACTTCAGCATCGGCTATGCGTGCATTTTCGGCTTCGTTTAGGCTTGTACGATATGCTTGCAATTGATTTTCGTGCTGGCGGTCTATGGCGGGATAGAACATTATATACATGATGGCAAAGGTACATACTGCGCCAATTACCAACGCCAAAATTATATCGAAACGGAAGTTTCTGGCCTTTTTTTCTTGGATGTTGATACCCCTGTATGGTGATGACACGCTTTTTGTCGACCCTTTGTTCCCAACTTCGCCTTTCCTGGTTTCATGCTTGGTGCGGGCCGGGTTGATGATAGACAAGTAGTTAAGCGCTATCACGTTTTGGATATCTACTGCAAGTACCCTTTCTGCCGCCGCGGCAGCCTTTTCGCGGCTGTTTTGGATCAGATAGCATAGTGCCAGCAGGTTGAGTGCACTTACAAAGCGCGGGTTAAGCTCTACTGCCCTTTTTAACTGGATTATGGCCAGGTCGTCGCTTTTTTGCTTTATATAAATCAAGGCTTGGTTGTACTTAACTGTGGCATCGTTCAATGCCTCTAGGGCACGGATGTTTTTACGGGCTTGCTCTAGATAGCCTGTAGCTGGGTTATCTTCTTTTTGAAACGATTGGCTTACTACCCAATGCTTAAACGCATCACCTACATAGCCTACTTCAAACAATGCCAGGCCCAACAGGTTGCGGGCAGGGATGTTGTTTTTGTTAACCGAAACACTACGGTTTAAAATTTCTATGCCTTGGGTTAAATCGCCGCTATTTAATTTGCTTAAGCCCTTATTGTACAGTTTGTCTGATAAACGCACTGTACCCGTGTAGATTACTGTATCTATCTTGCACGCCGGGCATATTTTGCTTTCGTTGCACTCGGCTTGGCAATTTGGACATTGCATATAACCACATCTTTCTCGTGTTATTTCTAAATACGGAGTTAGTCGTTTGTGGATGATACGGGTTTTGATATATGTTGTAATAGATCCATTATATCCATCATTTCGTCACGTACGGCATCTTCGACATCGTCTATTGTACGGATAGGTTTATACTTGCTAATTTCTTCCTTGAAATCAATCATCAGATTGCCTCCTATCTGTTGTTTTTTCACATCATTCTACCATATCCTTCAGAATGCGCAATAATCTAACATTTAAATTTTGTATAATTTTACGCAAATTTTACACTGTATTCCTTCATCCATAAATTTATTTGTAAAAAATAAGCAATGGTTTGGGGTACAGTCATAAGTTGCCCATACCATGGTTGCTCTGCCTTTTCTGTTAACAAGGCTTCTATGGCTTTTTTAGGGACAATTTCTAATATTGGTGATGTACTGTCTTGTAAGTCTACCTTTATCATATCCGTTACCCTGTTCATATATGCTGGGTTGTGGGTTTTAGGAAATGGGCTTTTTTTGCGCGTTAGTACAGTAGACGGAAGCAGCCCCTTCATAGACTCACGCAGCAAGCCTTTTTCGCGGTCTTGGTGGTTTTTGTATGCCCACGGCACATTATAAAGATACTCTACTAGACGGTGGTCTAAGAATGGCGAACGCACAACAAGCCCAGCGGCTGTGCTCATGGTTTCGTTACGGGTTGCTAGATTTTGCAAAAACCAGAATATATTTAGAATAAACATTTGGCGGATGCGTTTTTCTGTTGGTTCATCGTCGTACAAAGTGTCGGCTAGGGCTATGGTTTTCTCGTACCGTGTACGGATATATGCGTCTGGGTCAAACCTTCCTAGGATGTGCGGGGCAATAAAGCGACAGCGATATTCTATAGATTGTGACCACGGGAATGTTTGTGCCCATAGGCGTTCTTCTTGCTGGTACCACGGATAGCCGCCAAAAATTTCATCTGCCCCTTCACCCGTAAGTGCTATGGGGACAGTTTGCTTCACCTGTTGGCAAAAAAGCAGCAAGGCAGAGTCTACATCCCCCATGCCTGGCAGCCCGCGAGCTTCCATTGCCATACCCAGTGCGTCTGCCAGCTCGTCTGAGCCTAAGACAATACGCTGATGGTGTGCACTTAGGGCTTTAGCCATGATGTTTATATACTCATTGTCATCATCTGGTAGCAACTCAGATGGGATAAAATGCTTGTCATTGCCAAAATAATCAACAGAAAATGTTTTTTTGCAGTTCGAAAGTGCCGCCATTATGCTAGAGTCCAGCCCACCAGACAAGAAAGTACCTAGCCCTACGTTTTTTGGGGTAACACTTTGGCGGGCAACAGCATCTTTTAACAAATTGCGGATTTGTATAACGGTTTCCTCAAATGACTCTTTGTGGGGCCTTGCGCGAAGTTGCCAGTATTGACATATGGTTAGGCCTTTGGTCTTGGAATACGTAGCCCAGTGGCCGGGCTTAAGCTCCTTAATATCCCTAAAAACCGTCACACCAGGTGTACGACCTGGGCCAAGAAGCAGCAACTCTGCTACACCTTCTTGGTTGATATATGGCTGTATATGAGGGTGGCATAACAATGTTTTAATATCCGATGCAAAAACAAACCCATGAGAACCTACAGAGTAAAAAAACGGCTTGAGCCCCAACCTATCACGGGCTATAAACAACCGCTCGCTATCCCATAAGGCAAAGGCATACATACCCAAAAAACGGTCTAGGCAATTTTCGCCCCAGGCCATGTACCCGTACAGTACAACGGCAGCGTCTGTATTTTCTTGTAAGCGGTAGCCCAGTGTGCGCAGCTCTCTTATAAGTTCGTCTTTATTGTATAGTTCCCCGTCAAATGTAAGCACATACACCTTTTGGCCCAACACGCCACGCAGTGGGCCACGCCCTGTGTTTGTAGTATTTGTGTGAGTATGTAATAAGCATACATCTTGCGAGATAAATGTACCGTGTTCGTCTTGACCGCGCTTTTTTAGGGATGTTAGCATTGACTCACATACTGTTGCCGCTGTTATGGTATTGCCGCCATAGCCTATTAGCCCGCCTATTCCGCTCATATAAATTTATGCCTCCTTGCCTGTGCAATGATATTGTACTATCGTATTCTATGCAGGTTGGTTCGGTGAAAGTCCGGATATGTTGACTAGGTATGTGCGCTTAATTACAATCATTGGACAATGTTGTGCAAGGAGCTTTGCTATGTCATCAAAATCATCATATGTATCTGATATTATTAGCGATATAGAGCGCGGAAACTCTCTACTGCTTACTTTTGGAAAACCCGGTCAGGCATTGAAGCGGAAAATTGCACTAACCGGCTTTATATGCCGTATTCTTCTCTTTTTTGTCTTTAACCCTATATTTATTGCGCGTGCGCGTTTTTCTCCTGATTTATGGCATAGTCGCAAGGCTTCTGCTGTGCGGCTTGTTCGCCTATTTCTCCCCTACTATGCAAAAGGTTATCCGGTTACTGCTTCTCCAAAGTTTGACGGCCATATTGCAATAATCAACCACCCTACATTAAACGACCCTATTTGTGCGATTCTTTACATACTTGGCTTGTACCTCCAACGTGAAATAATAATCCCTATGAACCTCCCGTGGTTTGAAAGTGTTTGCCGTTATCGCTCAAGATTGCTTAAAATTGGTGTTAATATCGTACCAATTTTGACTCCCCACACCGCATCGCGGTTGGTTGATACGTGTAAGTCATCCGCGCAGCATAGTTTACGTGATGATGTGTCAAGGGTGCAGTCTGCGTTTATGGCAAACTATGTAGCAGAGTTTGCAAGTACATTATCACGCGGGGGGCTTGCTGTTGTAGCGCAGCAAGCTACACGCCGCCAGCATCTTTTTACCAACCCATCACAGGCAGAAAACGGCGAAGATATCCTCTCGACTGTTACGTTGATACTACTAAGCCTACGCCGCGCAAAGCTTCTAGAGCAGACATTTTTTATCCCGGTTGGTGTAATACCTCACAGCCCAAGCGCAAAGCCCGGGTTAAATGTTTTTAAGAAGTTGGGGTTTTGTTGTCAAGGACTGTTTTGAAAACGGAAAAGCCCTTTGCTAATCGTAGCAAAAGGCTCTTAAAAATTTTTGTGATTATAAGTTGTTGAACTGTATCATCACCGTTATTTTGTTGTGTTGATGCGTCCCTGTAATTGAGCGACCAAAGTTACCATTCCTGTATCGTCTCGCTGAACAGCTATACGGTATGTTCCCTTCATAGAAGTAAACTCTACGAATTGTCGTACAGATGAGAGGTATAATATTGCCATGAAGCATATAATCACGGCCAGAATAGCAATTATAGCGATTGACACAATGCCATCAAGATTCCATGCGAACATCAAAACACCCGCAGGGAGCAGCATGGCGTACATCATTTTTTTAGAGCGATGTTTCACAAACTCAACCGCAAGCAAATCCTTATATCTTAATTGTATTTCACCATATGCCTTCGTAACAAACCCATTGGAAACAGTGTAATACTCTCCATTGATGTTTACGCAATTATCCAAAAGCATAAGGTTGTTATTCACTTATCTTGCCCCCGCATTTAGTACAAAACTTTGTCCCTTGTTGGGATTTTTCTCCGCAACCAGTGCAAAACAGATTACTATTTTTTATTGTTGGATTAGATGAGTTGGTACTAAAGGTGCTACTCGTTGCTAATCCTTCCTGTGACGGTAACCAAAACATGAGCGACCTCGCTAGTTTTATCGACTTATCGTATCTACGTGCATTGATGAATATGCACACGAAAGGAATAGCAAACAAGAGGAAGAATCCTATCCACCATAACGAATCTCGAAAGCCGCTAAAAGGTAATATAAACTCTCTGAACGGCATTATATCTCGAACTCTTCCCCACCACTCAGTTTCAAGCGATGTCCACAGCCATAATGCAATAATTGTGTCGAATATAAGATGCCCAAGCGGCATGAATATCGCCATTACAGCAGTACGTTTTAGTATTCGTGGAGTTCCAATACTTCTCCAAGCAGAAAACCATACATACCAGAAAAATAATAATAGCAAAACCATTGGAGTATATACTAACAAATGTCCGACAAAGGGTGACACATCGGCATTGCGCCACCAGCCTGTGCGTAAAGATGGCAAGATAATATCAGGGAGTAATTGATGTCTACTTTCACTAAACCACCACGGCAAATCATCCCATGACCTTGACCATACTCTGTCCCATATCCTCTGTGTAATAAAGGGGGGCAGTAGCCGCCATATGGTAAATAATAACAAAACAGCACCATTTACAGTGAGTAGCACTCGATACCATTTTGCACCCCAATACAAGTCTTTCGCTTTGTGCGCTTGTTCTTCTCGTTTTGCACTTTCTACGCGCCGTTCAGCTACTATATTTCGCATATCAACATTTGATGTGTATTGCTCACGGGGAAACGAAAGTGTGTTTCCGTCAACAGTTACAACTTTTACCACATATACGTTAAATTTAGTAGCCGTATTGCTTGGAAGTGGTAACAGTTTCTTTGCGCCAAAGGAGCCGCCAACCGCTGTAAATTCTTCGTAATTAATTGCCAACTCTTGACATACAGGGTTGCCTGCATTGTCAATCGGCTCAATATACACACGTACAGATGAAATTCCAGATGTTCCGATATTAGCGAATTTCAACTGTAACACATGAATGTTCTGCTTTGTGTCCAATAACACAGCACCTTTTTCAAGAGCAACTGGACAATCAGGCAGATAGACGGTATTTGTAAACTCAAATTGCTTGGCATATCGCTCTGCCATTTTCGTCACCTCCACTTTTACAACTCGGGTATCTCATCTGCATCATCTTCATTAACAACAAATCCCTGCTCAGTAGCCGCCATGCTGTATAATTTGTCTTTCGCAAGGTGGATATTGCGGATGAATGTATCTTGTTCACCCGATTGAAGCCATCTTGCATCAAACGCTATGTTCCCACCAGCGTATTCAATTGACAGCAATGTTTTGCGGTAAGCGAAAAACACGACAAGAAGCACTATAAATATGACTATTCCTAGCCCTATACTCCAACCGCCTATGGTGCTAATCTCTTGGGTGGTTGTAGCCGGCGTTCCCCATCCACCACCTTGTCTTACTTCATCCATTGTTAAAGCCATACCGACAATTCCTGAAATCAAGGCTATTACAGCCCACACTACATATTGAACAGGACTAAATAGCTTGTAACCTACACCTGTAACATCACGAACATTTACGATTTTTTGTTCTTTGATTGATGTAAGTTGGCCTTTGTCGTTAAACGAAAACGCATTTCCAGAAAAATAAATGCGTTTGTTCGTTAGGGTTGCACCTGCTCGCTCTGCCGAACCACCCGATATGAAATTGGCTATATAGCCTGTGCCAATTGTGGTAATCTGCCGCTCGTCAGGGTTGCAGAATTTTCCACCATAAGTATTATTGGTTGACATGTCTTTATTCCTCCCTTACTGGATTTGAGGCTACCATCTTTACAAAAAGGTAAACCTTTTTGTAAAGGTCATGGAGTAGTATTGAAATACTATAAAATGGTGAATTTTGTCTTGTTTCATGCTAGTGTCTGTGCTATAATCAAGTAAAAGAGGTTTCTTCGACACAAAAAACAGACTGTAAAAAGGTTTACCTTCTTGCAGTTCGCTATCCGTTTTTACCTCCTCGAAGTTCCCGCAAACGGTTGTAAAATGTACCTTGCTTTAACCCTGTTTGCTCTAAGGCTTCGTCAAAAGTGATTTTGCTACACTCCCATAGCTTCACCACTTCGGGGAAATTTTCAGGGGGTCTTTTTATAGGACGGCCAAGATGTACTCCTTTCGCTCTTGCCGCTCGTATGCCCTCTGCTTGCCGTTGTCGTGTGGCTTCACGCTCGCTTTGTGCTACAAAACTTAGCAAGTTAAGTACAAGGTCTGCAATAAGCGTACCCAGTAAATCCTTGCCTTTGCGTGTGTCGAGCAGGGGCATATCAATAACAGCAATGTCAACGCCACGCTCTTTAGTAAGTATTCGCCATTGATTTTGTATCTCGTCATAATTACGCCCTAAGCGGTCAATGCTTTTGATATAGAGCAAATCCCCTGCTGTCATTTTTTCGGTTAGTGCCTTGTATGCAGAACGCTCAAAATCCATTCCCGATACTTTGTCTGTGTAAATATGGCATGATGGAATTTTCAATTCGTTCATGGCGATTATTTGCCTGTCCTCATTCTGTTCTACCGTGGACACTCTTACATATCCGTAAACTGCCAAAAAATCATCTCCTTTCAAAATAAAAAGACGAGTGCAAGACTGCACCCGCCATTTTTGCGTTGGCTAAAAATTTATGTGGAAATCCCTCTGTGTTATGTGGTACAATAAAGTCGGAAGGATTGGGTGGTGCTTATGACGGACAATAATTTTCTGTCACCAAAGAGCGATATAATATTCAAACTATTGTTCGGTGACGAGAAAAGCATTGAGATACTAACGGATTTTCTAAAAGCCGTGCTTGATATACCCGAAAGCGATTATGAAGATGTAACCATTGTAGACCCTCATCTTCTCCGTCAACATGAAGGAGATAAATTGGGCATACTTGATGTAAAGGTTAAAACCAAGAGCAAGAAAATCATAGACATAGAAATTCAAGTTAAGCCAAAACCTAACCTTGAAAAACGTGTGGTGCTATATCTCTCCAAGATGGTAGCCGAGCAAGTTGGTGCAGGCATTGACTATTCCAAAATCCAAAGAGCGATTAGCATAATCATTACAGACTACACGCTAAAATCCAACAATAACAAATATCACAACCGTTTTTCTCTCGCTGATGAAACAGGCGAACAGTTTACGGATATACTGGAAGTAAACACCTTAGAATTAAGTAAGCTACCCGAAACAGAAGATGGTACACTCCTTTGGGAGTGGATGAAATTTCTTAAATCCGAAAGCAAGGAGGAGTTTGACATGATTGCTGAAAGAAATCCTGTAATTAACAAAGCAGTTGTACGCCTTGCGGAGTTATCGCAAGATGAACGGACACGGATGCTGTATGAATCTCGGCAGATGTTG
Organism: Defluviitaleaceae bacterium; assembly: GCA_009785605.1. Classification (GTDB taxonomy): domain Bacteria; phylum Bacillota; class Clostridia; order Lachnospirales; family WQUN01; genus WRAN01. Next base: position 12,788 of record WQVY01000075.1, read on the forward strand.
GAGTGGGATATTGATATTGGGAAACAGGCGGCACGACAAGACGAGCGTTATACTATCGCACGTAATGCTATACGAAAAAATATGTCTATTGTTGATGTTATGGATATAACTGGCTTAACTTTTGAGGAAGTAGAAGCCCTGCAAAATGCCGACTTTTAATGTCGGCATTTTGCTTTTCGGTTGTTTACCGCTCCATATCCTGCGACCGCTTTTTCATAGGTTGCGCTTTCTGCCTTTCCTTCCGTAGTACATCATAAACTCGTACACGGAACCTATTGGCTTGGGCTACTTTAGTTTTAAGGGTTTGGTATCTGTCGTCCAGTTCTTCTACCTTTTTAGAAAGTTCGGAATGTTCTTTTTGCCATGTAGCAAGCGGGATTTTACCGTTGGCATTTCTCACTCCATCAATATATTGTTTTGCCTCATTGTAACGCTCAACAATCCAACTGTTATCGGCGGCAAATGATTTTTTCTTCCACGGCATTTGTTTAGTCAAGTCTTTTTCATATTGGTTGTAGGCTACCTTACGTTTTGTGGTAAGCGTAAAATAAGCAGTCGGGTGTACAGCCCCCTCCCAAGAAGGTATACTTAACAGGCACCAAAAAAGGAAGTGCCAAGAACAATGATGAATTGTCAAATGAACCGTTTCTAAATAGG
>WQVY01000076.1 GCA_009785605.1 Defluviitaleaceae bacterium
AAAGCTGACCCAATGGCTGCAAAAACCATCCACGCCAATAATATTAAAAGGGTAAGCCGTGCGCTTAGCTATATCCATACCACGGGCCAATTATTTTCTGAGTACAATGCTGTACAAAAAGTGCAACCGTTTGTATATGACGCTATTTTTTGCAAGCTATGTGTAGACAGGCCCATATTGTATAAACGCATCAACGAAAGAACGCAGGCTATGTTTGATGCGGGGCTTGAGCACGAGGTAGCTTCGCTTATGGCGCAAGGCTTCCAGCCAAGGCTGCCATCCATGCAAGGCATTGGCTACAAAGAAGTCATACAGCTTATTACAGGGCAGTGTTCACGCACACAGGCAATAGAAGCAGTAATGCAAAATACCCGCAGGTATGCCAAGCGCCAGGAAACATGGTTTAAAAATCAAAACCCCCGAGCACATGCAATATCCGCTCAAGGTAGGGCATCTGATATTGCACAACATATCATAAAAAAAACCTGGGATTGACACCCAGGTTTTTTTATGATTTAATCCTCATGTTTAGCACACCTAGATAAAATGTTTAGTATGTTTGCTACAGCAAAACACCCCACACCATGCCACACTATACCTCACTATAAGAAACGAGGCTCCTCATGGATATAGGCGAAAAGCTAAAACAGCTTCGTCTGCGCACAAACTTGACCCAAGAAGAACTAGCAACCCGTTGTGACCTTTCCAAAGGTTTTATTTCACAGCTAGAACGTAACCAATCCTCCCCATCTATAGCTACATTGGTAGATATATTAGAGTGCCTAGGCAGTACCCCTGCCGAGTTTTTTAGGGACTCTGCCCCAGACCAGGTACGCTATCGCCAAGAAGACGCATATGTGTCCGAAGATGAGGAGTTAGGCCACACCATAACCTGGATAATCCCAAGCGCCCAAAAGAACGAAATGGAACCGATACTAATCAACCTGCGCCCCGGTGGCTGTACACAGGCTCATGACCCACATGCAGGTGAAGTATTTGGCTATGTGCTAACCGGTGCCGTGACACTGCACCGCGGTAAACAGGCATGGAAAATAAAAAAGGGCGACAGTATTTATTATAACGCGTCATTACCCTATTATCTGGAAAACCATACGGCCCACAATGCATCAATACTGTGGGTAAGCTCCCCGCCAAGCTTTTGATGGGTGGGGATAGTCGCATAACCGCGGCCCCATAACACCCATTTTGAAGGAGTTGGTCATATGCCCCGCCTTATTGAGCTTGTAAACATTGTAAAGGATTTTAGCCAAAACAGGGTACTTGACAACATTAATTTGTATATAAACCAAAACGAATTCCTAACGCTGCTGGGTCCTAGCGGCTGTGGCAAAACCACCACTTTGCGTATTATTGGCGGTTTTGAACAGCCAACCGGTGGCGATTTGCTTTTTAACGGTGAGTCTATATTGCATACGCCACCACACAAGCGCCAGCTTAATACGGTTTTCCAGAGGTATGCGCTGTTTCCTAACATGAACGTAGCAGAAAATATTGCCTTCGGGCTAAAAATAAAAAAAGTTGACCGTACATCTATCAAAGAAAAAGTGCAAGATATGCTTAAACTGGTAAATTTGGTAGGCTTCGAAAATAGAAGTGTTACATCGCTTTCTGGCGGGCAGCAGCAGAGGGTAGCAATTGCCCGTGCGCTGGTATGCAAGCCCGAAGTGCTGCTGCTGGATGAGCCACTTGGCGCGTTGGACCTTAAGCTGCGCAAGGAGATGCAAGTCGAGCTTAAAAATATGCAACAGCAACTGGGCATTACATTCGTGTATGTAACCCACGACCAAGAAGAAGCCCTAACCATGTCAGACACAATTGCCGTGATGAACGAAGGCCGGATATTGCAAATAGGCACCCCAGAAGATATCTACAACGAGCCGAAAAGCGCATTTGTGGCCAATTTTATAGGCGAAAGCAATATCATACCCGGCACCATGTTAGAAGACCGTCGCGTAAGCTTCGCGGGCACCGTTTTCGAATGTGTGGACAAAGGTTTCGAGGAAGACGAACCGGTAGACATAGTTGTGCGCCCAGAGGATGTACGCATTACAAGCAAAGACGCGGGCGCGCTTGTTGGTGAAGTAAAGCATGTCACATTCAAAGGCGTGCATTACGAGATGCGCATAAATACCGGTGGTTTTACATGGAAGGTACAAAGCACAGTACAGTCCCCAGCCGGCTCTATAGTTGGAATTACTGTTGCGCCGGACTTGATACATGTCATGCAAAAAAGTGCGCCAGTTCGTGAGGTAAACGCGTTATGAGGCGGCTTTTCACGTATCCATATATAGTGTGGCTTGCCATTTTTGTAATTGCACCGCTATTACTGGTCTTTTTTTATGCGTTTTCAGGCACAGATGCAGATGGCTACACATATTTTACTTTCCAAAATATTAATAAGTTTTTCGAGGGTATTATCGAAGGCCAGCCTTTTTTCCAAAGGATATATGTACGTGTGGCTACGCGCTCTTTAAGGATGGCGCTACAGACTACAGTAATATGCTTCCTTCTTGGGTACCCGCTTGCACATATATTGGCAAGCAAAGGTTTCCGTGACAAGCCCATCTTGCTGTTTTTGTTCATAATGCCTATGTGGATGAACTTCCTGGTGCGTACCTACGGGTGGATGACTATCTTAGAACGCAATGGGATTATGAACAACCTACTAAGGCGTATGAACTTACCCACCATTGATATATTGTTTACAGACTCGGCTGTATTGCTGGGGATGGTGTACAATTTCTTGCCTTTTATGGTACTGCCTATATATACCGCGCTAACAAAAATGGATAAGCGTATCATAGAAGCGGCGCAAGACCTAGGTGCCAGCCCCAGAAGTGTGTTTTTGCGTGTGGTTTTCCCTTTAAGCATGCCGGGCGTTGTAAGCGGTATTACTATGGTATTTATGCCGGCGGCAGCAACATTTATTATCCCCAATTTGCTTGGTGGCGGCCAGTTTTTCCTTTTGGGTAACCTTGTAGAGCAACAGTTCTTGCTGGTGGGTAACTGGCACTTTGGCTCTGCTGTGGCTGTGGTTATGATAGTGCTTATGCTTGTAAGCACGTTTATCCTTTCACGATTTGACCGCCAAACAGAGGCAAGTGAGGGAGGCATGCGACTATGACCAGTTACAATGCCAACATGATGGCTGTATTAAAGCGGTTGTATATGGGTTTAATATTATTTTTTATGTACGCCCCAATTGCCGTACTAATAATATTTTCTTTTAACGCATCACGTTCACGCGGGACGTGGGAGGGCTTTACCCTTGACTGGTATATCCGGCTGTTGAATGACCAGCACACGCAACGTGCCCTGCGCAACACGGTTTTGATTGCTATATTTTCTACTATTTTTGCAACAGCCATAGGTACTGTTGCAGCAATTGGCATAGACAAGTTAAAAAAACGCTCGCGCACAGCAATAATGCTGGTAAGCCGTGTGCCGGTTATGATGCCGGATGTCATCATAGGCATTTCTTTGATGATGCTGTTTTTGTTTGTGTTTAGGACGCTTGGGGTAGGGAGTCTTGGGTTTGGGACAATGCTGTTGGCTCATGTTATTTTTAACGTACCGTATGTGATACTGTCTGTGACACCAAAACTTAGGCAGCTTGACCCTAACTTGTATGAAGCGGCACTGGATTTAGGCTCTAACCCCTTGCGTGCTTTTGTACAGGTCATATTGCCAGAGCTGTGGCCGGGGGTTGTTACCGGCGCAATGCTAGCGTTTACTATGTCTGTGGACGATTTTATGGTTAGCTTTTTTACTACAAGCCCAGGGGTGCAAAACCTGTCTATTAGAATCTTCTCGATGACGCGCCGCGGTGTAGACCCAAGTATTAACGCGCTCTCGACTATTATTTTTGTGGTGGTTATGATAATGCTTATCTTAATTAATAGGCGGGATAGGCGGTTAATACACAAAAATGCTGAAGACGACTAAACGCGCAAAGCGCGAAATAATGGAGGAATGATAAGTGAAAAAAGAGACAAGAAATGTAACGAGAAAAGTGTTGCTAGTACTAGCAATGGCCATAGCCGCCATGTTGGCATTTGCCGCCTGTGCAAACAACGAGCCAGACACACATTCACACACACAAACAACAGATGTATCGGCAGTCACAAGCTCAACCGTAAACCACCCACCGCTTAATGTGGCAAACTGGGGACTGTTTATTTACGAACCTGTTTTGCAGATGTTTGAAGCAGAATATGGTATTGAGGTTATCTATAGCACATATTCCACCAACGAAGAGCTATATACCATGATTGCACGCGGCGGTGCTGAGTTTGATGTCATAGTGCCATCGGACTATATGGTAGAGCGTATGATAAACGAGGGGTTGCTTGTACCCCTTAACTGGGACAATATCCCCAATGCAGATTATATCTTCCCCAGATTTAAAGGTTTAGCATTTGACCCCAATAACCTTTACTCTGTCCCATACAAATGGGGGACTTTTGGGATTGTGTACAACACAACCAAGGTTGACCAAGTTGTAGATTCTTGGAGTATCCTTTGGGATGAAGCGTTTGCAGGCGAAATTTTCTTGTATGACAGCTCGCGTTGTACAATGGGTGCGGTACAGCGGATGCTTGGTTTTTCTATGAACAGCCGCGACCATGGCGAGCTTAACCAAGTAAGGGACGCACTAATGCAGTTGGGCCCCAACGTACGCGCATTTTTGGCAGACCAAATCATAGACAATATGATTGGCGGGGAAGGCGCTCTAGCAACCGTATACAATGGCTGCGCTATGTGGATAACTTACTACAACCCAGACCATAACTATGTTGTGCCACAAGAAGGGTCACAGTTGTGGTTTAACTCTATGGTCATACCTGCGTCTACTCGCAACCAAGCTAATGCAGAAAAATTTATCAATTTCATGAACCGCCCAGACATTGCATATCTCAACACACGTTATACGCGCTACTCTACAACAAATATAGGCGCATTCGAACGTATCCCGGAAGATTGGCAAAACTGCCCCATCTACTGGCCATGTGATGAAACTCTTGCCCGTGGCGAGGTGTTTGTAGACCTTGGCGATTTTAGAGCTGATTTTGAGCTTGCGTGGACACAGATATTGCTTGCTAGTAATTAGTTATTAGGTTATTAGTTATTAGCAATTAGGTTAGCGCAGTCACTGTGCAGAAGGGGTGCAAACCTGTCCCCTTCTGCACTATTTTATATACAACGGCAGCTCGAATTTTCAATGTAAGGATGATTATAGTATGGAGAAATTCTTGAAAATGGTTGAGGCATCCAATAAACGTTTCCCAGACGGTGTGTATCCATATCAAATGGCTACACGATTATTGGAAGAGTGTGGCGAAGTGGCAGCAGAAATTAATCATTGGGAAAGTTCTGGTCTCAAGCGACAAAAACGCGGAGAACCTTCCAAAGACAAACTCGCTAATGAGCTGAGGCAGACAATAGTTGAGCTTTTTAAGATAGCCGTCTATTATTCTGTAGAAAAAGAGTTGGAAGAATCAATTGAGCGGTCATTACAAAACTCAAGAAATGAAGGGCTGATAGATTAATTGGATTGCAACTTGTATGGAGATGACTATGGATTTTGTATGGAAAGACTATCCGGCACAATACGAAACTGAAATCGAATCTTGGTGTGATGAACCCGCAATTCGTTTTGCACTTGATGAAGACAGCGTAATAGCGGAGCATAAATGGTATCTGAATTCGGACAAATATGTGCATAATGAAAACTATTTTTGCAAAGTCGTGCTTGATGATACTACGCCAGTTGCGCTTTTTATGCTTGCGGTATTCCGTGATGAAGCGAGAAAATTTCTATCTGAAAGCATTGTCTATCTCGACACACTAATCATTAATCCTACATTACGCAACCAAAATTTCGGCTCAAGAATTATAGCTGATGTGATACAAAACGCTGAACAAATCATTGGCAGCAGATCTAATATATTTATTTCACAGATTCGCAAAGACAATGGTACTGCGATAAAGCTCGCCACTAGACTTGGGTTTCATCTCGTCTGCACTGAAACTGAAAAAAATCACGACTGGTTTGATTGGGTATATCCTGCCTCTAAGGCTGACCGTTTTTTAGCATACAGAGAAAATAGTGCAAAAATCTAACTCATGAAACTACCAAAGTTATAGTCGATCCAGTCACACACCCCATTTACATAGCACACCGCGCATATACTCAGTTACATTCATATCATATACCTGGTTTAATAAACCGCTTGCAATTATTTCGGTTGCTTTGCCGTTGGTCGCAATTTCACCATTTTTCATGACAATCATATCATCGCTCAACAACATAGCAAGGTTTATGTCGTGCAACACACCCACTATGGCCCGGTTTCCTTCTGTGGCCCATTTTTTTAGGTAGGTGATTAATTCTACCTGGCATTTTAGATCTAGGTGGTTGGTTGGCTCGTCCAGCAATATGATACGGGGCTCTTGTGCCAGTGCCCTTGCCAAAAACACCCTTTGAAGCTGGCCACCCGACAACTTGGTTATGTTTTTATCTTTTTCTTCTAGCAAGTCTACCGCTTCTAGGGATTTGGTGACTACAAGATTGTCGTGCTGTGTGGGGCTTCCTGTTATACGCCCTTTGATGTGCAGGTACCTACCCATCATTACTGTGTCAAATACATCGTACGAAAAATAGATGCTTGGCTGTTGGCTAAGCATTGCAACGTTGAGTGAAACCTCGCGGCGTGACATGTCGCGAAATGACTTGCCCAGCACTTTAATATTGCCTTTACTGGGTAGGGTGTTGGCTATTGCTTTTAGTAAAGTTGTTTTGCCGCAGCCATTGGGGCCTATTATAGACACGCAGCCGCTTACGTCGAATGAGATATTTTTGATGACATCCACGCCATCATACCCAGCAGATACATTAGTCAGTGATAGCATTTCGCACCTCATCATTAATCTGCTTTAGCTTGGATGTAATCGTGTCGTAGTAGCCTGGTGTGTGTGGCAGGTGGCAACTTGTACAGCTTTTTGTGCCTTTGAAGTATTCGAAGTTACCGCCGCAGTTTTCGCCCAAGTGATATAAAGGGCAGTAGCAGAATAGGCAATTAAAATTGTCTTCTTCCGGCATAGCGTGGCATGGGAAGTATTTGCATTGGTGGTTGCTGAAATATCTATAATTATTTTCCATTAGAATCCTCGCACTTCTAGTGCCCCTTCCGCTTAGTAAAATAGATATATGCAAAAAATGGTGCACCTATAATTGCCGTTATTGCACCAACAGGCAGCTCTGAAGGGGATGTTATTGTCCTGGCTACAAGGTCGGCAACTACCATAAATGTACCGCCCACTATGGCGGACATAGGTATGACATGCTTGTGTGACGAGCCAAATATCTTGCGCACAATATGTGGTGCCACCAGGTCTACAAACCCGATAATACCAACAAAGGCTATGGCACTCCCGGTTAATGCAGCGGATGTTATTAGTAGCATTAGCTTTACCCGGCCAGTGTTAACGCCTATGGACTGCGCTTGTTCTTCCCCAAATGTCATAATATCAAGTTCCCACTTATAAAATGCTATTATAAGTATGCCAATTAGCGAAATAGGGGCCAATAGTAAAACAGTTTCCCAGCCAAGCAGCCTAAAACTACCCATTTGCCAAAAAACCATCCGCTGCGTGCCTTCCCTAAACAATGAAAACATCAGCGTTGTTATGGCATTAATAAACAAGGCAAATACCATCCCTGTTAGGATAATAGTGTGGTTTTCCATGCGTATATCCAGTTGCTTTGCCATCGCCATAACAATAAAAATAGTAGCAAAGCCAAAAACAAATCCCATTATAGGAAGGGACAGCATTGGGAAGAACGGCAAAGTAATACCAGCCAGGATAAACAGCGAAGCGCCAAAAGACGCCCCAGAAGACACACCCAAGGTATAAGACGAAGCCAATGGGTTGCGCAAGACAGACTGCATAACCGCACCGCTTACCGATAGCATCGCCCCCACAACAAAGGCCAATAAAGTACGCGGAAGGCGCTGGCTCCATACAATGCCCACGCGCCCAACGGTAATGTGTTCGGGTAAGTTTAACCCGAACACATTGTGACCAATTATGCGTAATACATCAGTAGTAGGGATGTATATGCTCCCAAACACAACGCCAAGTATTATTGCAATAACACTTATGCATATAGCGGCGGTTATTTTTATTTTCATAGGAAATACTCGGGGAACACAGCCTCAGCTATTTGCCTAAGGGCGATGATTATATTATGGCTTGGTTGGTTGCTTGCTGCGGTGTCTATTTCAAATACTGAGTTGTTTTGTACGGCTGTGAGTATGTCAAAGCCTGGCCGTCCCATGATTTCTGCAACCGGGTCGTCTAAGATTTCGCCAGAAGATGTAAGGATAACGTCTGGGTCTAGCTCTAGTAATACTTCTTCTGACACGCCTACCCAGCCTTCTTGGCTTGCAAAGATGTTTACCGCGCCTACTAACTCAATCATCTCGTGCAGGAATGTACCTTGGCCAAAACTAAACATCCACGGTGCGGGAGAAATTTCAAAGTACACGGTACGGGGTGCGGAAATTGTTGCGGCTATATATGCGATTCTGTCAATTTCTGTTTGCATTTGTGTAATTATTGCTTGGCCGGCATCGTATGTGCCCATTACATTGGCTATAAATTGTATGTCTTCCATGATGGCGGCGATGCTTGCGCTAATTGGTACATATACTACCGTAATACCAACCGCAGAAATGGGTGCCATTGGGTCATCATCGCCGCCTGCTCTTATCATGTCTGTCGCGAAAATAATATCCGGCATAAGTTCCATAATATACTCCACATCAAAATCCATAATACCAAAACTCCTAGGCACACCAGCACCTAAGCCCACAACATCTGCAGAATATCTGTCAACTGCGATAATTTTATCGCCTAAGCCCAACGCAACCAGGATTTCTGCGTTAGAGGGGCCAAGCGACACAATGGTGCTTATCTCACTTGGCACTGTAGTAGTATAGCCATCCCTGTCAGTGATAGTGCGGGTTGTTTCTGCAGGTTCGTTGTTTCTTGCACATGCGGATAAGGCTACTGCCATGACTAGTAAACCCAGTAAAACAATGATTCCTTTTTTCATAAGCTTCATACTTACACTCCTTAGATTTTTTTATATTGATTAAGCTCGCCGGGTGTGCTAATAAGCGTATAGCCGCGCCCCGGGGCTGGTTGCCATTCGTAGAAGTTATGCTTGCCTGGGAATAGTTCTTGCATGATATAAGTAATAACTCCGCCGTGACATACTGCCAAGACCGATGCCTCTTGTGCGCTTGTAAGAAGTATCCCAAGCCCTGTAGAGACACGGCGGGCAAAGTCCTGCTTGCTTTCGCCGCCGGGGCAGGCGTAATGTCCTGCTGTATCGTCTATCCAGTTTTGATATTCGGCTTGACCGTTTAAATCATCGTGACTTTTCATTTCAAAATTACCAAAGCTGTACTCCATCAATTGTGGGATGGCTACACTTTGTACGGGGCCATAAAGCAAGTCTAGTGTCTGTGCTGTGCGCAATAGGCCGCTTGTGAAATATAAGTCAGCTTGTAATGGATATATGCACTGCTTTTTTATTTCTAGCAACTCGTTTATCCCATTGTCAGACAGTGGCAGGTCTGTATGCCCACAGTACAGCCGCTTCTCGTTTGCTAGTGTTTTGCCGTGGCGTATTAGGTGAAGTTTCATTGTTATATCCCCTGTTTTAGTATTGTTGGGATCCCGCAATATAAGCGGATTACCTCATCGGAGTTTGTTGCCAGCAGTCCAAGAAACTTGCCAACTTCCTCCCGCCATTTGCGCATTATTGGGTCTATGGGCACTATGCCGCAGGAGATATCTGTACATATAACAATTGTGTCACGGTTTTTGTTTATAAACTGCTCCGTTTCTTCCAGGACATTCTTGTCATCTTTTATTAATGCAAGAATCCACTTTTCTATATCGCCAATGACTTTTCTGCCGGTAGGGCAGGTGGCATTTTCATCTGCACACAATGTTATATCTTCTTCCGTTAACCCAAAGCGCCCTATTGCATATTCCAGTTTGCCCTGATATACCCCGCCAAAAATCAATATCATGCGTACCCTCCTTTAGAAGCTGTAGCTTTAAATCGCCTTTACCAATTGTATCAAAACCGGTTTAGTAACGCTAAAGCGATTAACCCACACAACTCGCTTATAACAAGGGCATAACCAAGCAAATCACCGGATACGCCATCAAATGCCCTATATGCCTTGCGCATAGCCAGCGCATATCCCAAAACCACCGTACCCGCAACCATGAGCCCCACAGGCCCGGCATAAAAGAAAGATAGACCAACAGCAACCGCCATCACAACGCCCGTGAATACCACAACCCCGCTGCCTATATCCTTCCCAAGCATAGAGGTATAATTGCTTGTAGGCATATGCCGCAGTGTAAAGATTGCCAATGTAGAGCAGCTCCTGGAAATGACACAAACTGCTATTATTAGCGCCAGGTATCTACCGCCATCTACAATCGTATATACAGCCGCAAACTGCAGCAAAAACAGTATTACTAGCATAACAACGGCAAAGGCACCAACTGTCGGGTCCTTTAATATCCTAAGTTTGTCTTCCAATGGGCGGTAAGACAGCAGCGCGTCGCTAGTGTCCATATAGCCATCTAGGTGTATAAACCCAGCCACAAGAAACGGGACAACTACCAAAACAGCCGAAACCATAACAATAGGCAAATCTGGCGTGGTAAGCAGTACACCAGCACCCCACCATATAACGCCTATTAGTAGCCCTATAAAAGGAAACAGCGTGACCATTAATTTTGCCAGCTTTTCCTCCCAAATATGAAAGGGTAGGGGAATCGCGGTAAACATCCCTAATGCCATATACAAACTCTTTGCTAGTTTCATATCATCTCACCTATGTGGTCGCCTTTATGCACTATTATTTGCGTGTATGCAGCTTCCAAAACTACGTCACAACACTTAGCTGCCAGCCTGTCTAGGTATGCCAATGACTTCCTATATGCTTCTGTTAATGGGTCATATAGCATGGCATCGCTGTAAATATAGTCAGATACGATAACGATGTTTTGGATTTTATGCAGCACATCGGACAGTTGGTAAGCGATTCGCTCGCTGGCATGTTCATCTACTTTGCCCGATGGGGTAAACATCTCATTGGCCAACAATGCCGTTAGGCTATCTAGCAAGAATGAGCCGCTTGGGTCACATTTGTCTAAAATCTCAATTATATTGCGGGGCTGCTCTATTGTAAGGAAGCCCCACCCGGCTCTTTCTTGCTTATGCCGTATGATTCGTTCATCATCTTCGCTATCTACAGATGACATGGTGGCTACATAGTAGAGTGGGCTGTTGTGCTGATGCTTTGCCAGTTTCTGCGCATATGTGGATTTGCCGTTTTTACAGCCCCCTGATATGAAAATCCTCATTTGTTACCGTCTCCTATGTTGTTTATACGAATCTCGGAAAATTCGTATTAGAAATTTTCTTTCACAATCTGCGAAGCAGCGACATATTCGCTGTCTATATTGCCTTGTTCAAATGTGCCCATATCCCTAAGTATTGCGCATGCCGCGTCCATTACGGCAAACATTAGCGGGCAGCCGCTTCCTTCCCCCAACCGCATATTAAGGTGTAGGCATGGCTTTAGCCCCAGGGCATTGGCTGCATGTGTATATCCTTGCTCTGCAGAGGCATGAGAGGCGAACATGTAGCCCCTTACTAAGGGGTTGAGCCGGTAGGCTGCCAACGCTGCCGCAATAGAAATAAACCCGTCTATTACAACCGGGACACGCATTACCGCACCACCTATAAAAACCCCGGCCATTGCTGCGATATCAAAACCGCCTACCTTTGCCAGTACATCCAAAGCGTCTGCTGGGTTGGGGCTATTAATCCTTAGGGCACTGTCAATGGCGCTTATCTTACGGCTGTACGCCTCGTTACTAAGTCCAGCGCCTTTGCCTGCGGCCTGTTCTGGTTTTATACCGGTTAGTGCGCATAATACTGCCGCCGTTGTGGTGGTATTGCCTATACCCATCTCGCCGGCACCCAGTAGTTTGTAGCCGTCTTCTACGGCTTGTATGGCAACATTAATGCCGGTTATTATGGCCTTGACCACTTCGTCATGGGACATGGCAGGTCCCTTGGTTATGTTGTGTGTGGCTTTGCGGATTTTATGATTTTTTACCATTGGGTGGCTTATATCGCCGTTAATGCCTACATCAACAACGATAAGGTCCATATTAAACTGCTTAGCCAATACATTTACCCCTGTTATGCCCTTGGTGAAGTTTAACGTATGGGCATATGTAACGCCTTGTGGGGCAGCAGCCACCCCTTCGTCTACAACACCATTGTCCGATGCCATGATAATAATGCAGCGCTTTGAGGTGTCATAATGCATTTGGCCACTTATGCCCGCAAGCTTTGTAGCAATTGCTTCCAGCTCGCCAAGGCTGCCCGGCGGCTTTGCTAGGTTGTCTAGCCTGGCTTGTGCTTGATTCATTGCTTCGGTGTTGAGCTCTTTAATCTGGTTTAAATAGCTGTTTAAGCTTGTCATGTGAAGACCCTCCAATTTTTGCAAATAAAAACCCAATACCATACAGGTATTGGGTTATATGTACTGCAACATAGTAAAAGCGCACGAAGCACCAAGCAATAATCCAAAGATTATTACCACCACACCACAATAACCATACAGCCCTATACTCTGTAGGACGATACGGTAGCGGCACTTGTAGCCGCTAAAATGAGGCAGGTCTTTCGACTTAGACATTAAAATGCGAGTAGCATCTTGTGGGCGCAAGGGCTCGGCCTTCTCAAGTACAATTGTACTCAATGGCTGTATGGTTATAAATCCACAATACCATACATGAAACCTTACTAGTCAACACGGCAGCAGGACTGTTCAGGACTCTAACCTGATTCCCTATTATCCTACGCGTTTTATGGCGTAGGCACCATCATTCCGTAAAATATTCAGTTTTA
>WQVY01000077.1 GCA_009785605.1 Defluviitaleaceae bacterium
AACAGGCGAAATATCAAGTGCTGTAACAGATATTCCCTGTTTAGCCATGTAGATTGCGTTTCTACCTTCACCGCATCCGAGTTCGATTGCGGTTTTAATGGGTATAGGCTTTGCCAAAAGCTCGACAATATTTTCATCTGGCATTGTATTTTGTGTAATAAATGGAGCAGTGAATTTGCGCTCTCCATAAAATTCATCCCATGCTACACTTGCAACCTTATCATCTAAGAAATCCATCAGGTCATTATAATTGTTGATAAAGGGTTTCACTGTCTACCTCCCAAATGTAATGATTTATTTGCAAATAAAGTATAGCATAATGATCAGCTATATCAAAGAAAATAACGCTTAAGGACGAAAAATGGCGTAACTAAAAGCAATCAGTACACGAATCTGGGAAACGTGTTTACTGAACCGCACCCCGAAAACTGGACACAAGAAGTAGAAGAGTCTCTGTTCGGGGCTTTACTCGTTATGGGGCTCAATTTCAGATAAATAGGAATAGCGTATAGAATGCTTGTTAGCGGTAGTAGCAAATAGTCACGGAAAGACCGGGTACGCAGTTTATAGTCATAGCTAGGATTTGAGCGGTTTGGTCTTCCGTGTTATGCATATGTCCGAAATTAGGGGGGAACAGCGCAACAAGCCCATATTTTTCTCTGGCGTATTTAGCACGTGTATCACGGTAAGCTATACGTTCTGCAACAATGTCATCATCGTCAAACAGTATTGATAAATATTCGTCGGAGAAGTATGACAGAAGCATTGATGTTTCTAACCTGCCAAACTCCAGCTTCCAGATAATTTCTGTTATGTGTGTGCGCGCGTAATGGCGTGACATCAATCGGTTGTATCTTCCCGCCACGAAAAGCCACCAGCCCCCGATACGTCAATCTGAAACAACTCATTGTCCTGTATATAAAACAGCATTCCAGAAGGCCCGTAGGCATATTTTCCAGTATCGTAGTCAACCAATATTCTAGTTGTAGGTCTTGTAGTTAGAACTCCGACTGTTCCATCATCATCTAAAGTCGCTAAATATGCATGTACAACGCCATCATAACCTGCTACATATTTCCTTAGAGCCGTGGCGAATGGATGGGGCAATGTTGTGTCATCATCATATTCAGTATTATCGAAATACACAGTTTCACTTTCCCCGCCGCAGGACGCAAGGGATAACAAAATAATAATCATGATGAATTGCAAAATAATTTTTCGCATAAATTCTCCACTCGTTCAAATGTAAATTATCATCGACAAATCACAACATTTTCGTTGTGTTAATGTCAACGTAAAATCGGGGGTTTACTGCAGCTTTGATACAAGATTATATCAAAGTCCTCGTAAAAACCGGGCTGTCCTACTATGCGAAATATACACATAGCAGGACAGCCCTCTTTAATTAGCTTACTGCATTACCCCATGCTTTTTTGCATATTCACAAAAAACCGTATACCATTTTTCGTGTTTGAAGTTTGCTTTGACATCTGCCGGGTCGTAATAATAGCCCGCAATCATGTTTTGGATAATGGCCTCCAAAATCAGACATTCTTTTAGATATTCATCTTCCAGGCTTGCGGCTACGTCTGTATTCATTTTTTCGCTCATGCCTTCTATGGCGTAGCGGTATAGTGGGTTGGACTTGCCCAATAGATAGCCCATACGCTCTAGGCAGTTGATGCCTTCGCGTGTATCTTTTGCAGATAGTTTGCCTTTAAACTGCATAATTTTCTCTCCTCCTTGTAATATATTGTCTACTGTCGTATCAAGTGCATTTGCTAGTGCTATTAAAATAGACGTGTCGGGCAGGGCCTCGCCTCGTTCCCATTTCGAAACGGCTTGGAATGAAATGTTTAGCCTTTCGCCAAGGTCGTTTTGGGTGAGTTGTTTTCCTTTTCGTAGTGACGCTATTTGCGTGCCTACTTTTTTGGGGTTGATGTTCATGTTGGTTGCTCCTTTTGGTTGATTTAAAGGTGAACTGCTATAGAATCGATTCTGTAAACAGTATAAGTCACAAGGTTTAAATAATAAATAACGGCGCAGTTTATGAACGCGCCGTTATGCTCAACTGTGGGTTTATGGTGAAGTAATCCGGAAATCAAAGTATGTGTTAAGGACTGATGAATTTGCTGACGGCAATTATCAAGGCATAAAACTATGTACATTTTTGATTTCTTGTTGAGTTCAGAGTATTAAATAGATGTGCTTTTCCTTCCAGGAACGGGCGAAATGGTTATTATGCATAATTATCCATATTTTCTGCTTTTGCCATATTCCACGCTTCTGGGTAGTACTTAGCCCAAAATCGTGATTGCGCCGAATTGACAGTAAGCAAATTTCTTTCCAATATAAAGTTTTTCATACCTACTGTATACTCCTGCTTTGTTTCTTCAGACAAGGATTCATATCTGATAAGTCTAGCATTTCCGGCAGAGATTTCTCGCATTATATGGTCATACACATCGTCTATATATTCTGTTTTCACCACATCAACCGGCTCTTTTGACGACCATATGTTGGCTGTTTGTGCCACCGTGATGCTACCATTGTTATCGCAAGTATATAAATAGCCGCTTCTACCTTGGTACATTGTTCGAAGTTGGTCATGAAAGAACTCGTGACATTCCACCACATTATCGTCAGCTACTCCGATAGTCACATGATTAACTTCCATATCTCGCAGGTAAGAAAGAGCGCATATCCTCACGGCTGTAAAGTATGCTACTTTGTCTTTATCTTCTTTATTTTTAGATTCCGATAAAGGAAGGATCTTCTTTAATCCTTCGATATTGCTTGCATGATAAAATTTCATTTTGTTTATCCTATCCCCATATCTCGAAAAAGCGTATCACATATCAAGTGTTACTGCTTATATGGTTTTGTTGTCATGAGTATTATACCACCTCACAGACTTGACTAATTTCCAGTATCATTTAACATTACATAAGGCAACAAGTCCATTTGTGTTTTAACAATATACATAATAAAAATTACCACCCAACCGGAGGAAGCACATGACATCCTTATGCTATGACTCGCCCCTTGGCCCGCTACTAATAGTAGAGCAAGACAGCCATATCACAGAAATTTCTTTTATGGAAGCAGACACGCGCCAAAAATTTCACACGACACAGCGGCCTTTTCGGCAGCCAAGCAATGCAGCAACAGCCACTGCCTGTATAAAAGAGCTAGAGGCCTATTTTGCCGGCAAGCTTCAAAAATTTACTGTCCCCATCAAACTAAACGGCACAGACTTCCGTAAACGGGTATGGCAAGCTTTGCTAGACATCCCCTACGGCCAAACCATAAGCTATAAACAACTGGCCCACAACATAGGCCAGCCCAACGCATCCAGGGCCGTAGGCGGCGCCAACAACAATAACCCAATAAGCATAATCGTACCCTGCCACAGGGTAATAGGCGCAAACGGCGCGATGGTAGGCTACGGCGGCGGCCTAAACAATAAAATATTTTTACTAGAGCTTGAGAAAACACAATAACGGAGTGCACAAATGGCGTTGTTAAAGGGAGCGCTTGCTAAGCGCCCGCAGCGCATTGGTGCGGTGTTTTCCCGCACCACCAGCGGAGGAAAAGCGCGTGCTTAGCGAGTCTTATAGCAATTCCC
Source organism: Defluviitaleaceae bacterium (assembly GCA_009785605.1). Lineage (GTDB taxonomy): Bacteria > Bacillota > Clostridia > Lachnospirales > WQUN01 > WRAN01. The sequence goes on from WQVY01000077.1 coordinate 3,629, forward strand.
CCTTTAAACGGTCCCGTCCGAGCCGAAAATAGCGGACGTATCAACGCTTTTTCGGCAACAGACGGGGCCGATTTAAAGGTGAATTGCTATAACAACGCCATTTGTACACTCCCCACTAGATAGAGCTTACCCGAAAGGAGCGATAACATGAAATACGCAACCCTTAACAACGGCATACAAATGCCAATGCTAGGCTTTGGCGTGTACCAGCTAGAAGACAGCGCCGAATGTATTAGCACAATAAAGCTGGCCCTAGCCGCTGGTTACAGGAGCATAGACACTGCCTCTATCTACCGCAACGAGGTGCCGGTTGGCAAGGCACTAAAGGAAAGCGGCATCCCAAGGGCGGATATTTTCCTGACAACAAAAGTCTGGAACGACGCACAAAAAGCCGGCAATGAAATGGCAGCTCTAGATAAAAGCCTAGCCGCACTAGATACAGAGTATGTGGATTTATACCTGATTCATTGGCCGTGCAAAGGGCATTATCAAGATAGTTGGCTGAATATGGAGAGGATTTACAAATCCGGCAAAGCGCGGGCTGTGGGTGTTAGCAATTTCCATACACACCACCTAGACGATATCAAAAAAACCTGGAGTGTTGTACCGGCTGTAAACCAGTTTGAAATGCACCCAAGGCTTGCCCAACAACCGCTTATAGCCTACTGCAAAGCCCAAGGCATAGTACCCCAGTCTTGGGGCCCGCTGGGTGGAAGCAAGTCAGGTGATTTTAGGGAAGGCCTCTTGCAAAACGAAACACTTACGACTATTGCCGCCAAGTACAACAAGACCACGGCGCAAATAATCTTGCGCTGGAACATAGAGCTGGGCGTGATAGCCATCCCCAAATCTACCAACCCCACCCGTATACGCGAAAATATAGACATCTTTGACTTTGAACTAACCCAAGACGAAGTCTTGGCCATTAGTGCCCTCAACAAAGACGAGCGCCTAGGCCCAGACCCAGACAGCTATCCGTTCCAATAATGGACTTTTCCGGAAATTCCGAATGAAGTCTAAATATAAGGAGAGTGAACAAGTGAAAAACCTACCCAACCGTCGCCAAAGCCGCCGCGAACTGGTAGTAGACAACTACCACGGCACACAGGTAGCCGACCCGTACCGCTGGCTGGAAGATGACACAGCCCCGGAAGTGCAGCAGTGGATGAAAGAGCAAAACAGCGATTTTGAAACATATGTAAGCAACCAGCCAATGCGCGAGGAGTTTAAGTCCCGCCTTACAAGCTTATGGCACTATGCTAAGGCAAGCCCGCCGCATTACTTTGCCGGCTATTACTACACCTGGCGCAATAGCGGCTTGCAAAACCAGCACGTGCTATACCGTTCTCCCAATTTGGAAGATATGGGCGAAGTGGTATTGGACCCCAATACCCTTAGCGAAGACGGGACGGTAGCGGTAATTGCCCGCTCTGTAAGCCCGGGCGGCAATTATTTTGCTTATAGCCTCTCTACCAGCGGGTCAGACTGGCAAGAGATTAAACTGCTTGACCTTAACACAAAAAAAGACTGCGCTGACCATCTAAAACACGCCAAGTTTACCAGCATAACCTGGTTGCCAGACGAAAGCGGCTTCTTTTACACCCGCTATCCAGACCCTAAAACATCTACGGTCTTGGCGGCGCAGGCCCGCAACTCTATGGTATGCCTTCACTTGTTGGGCCAAGATCAGAGTATGGATACTGTCATCCACAAAGATGACGATAATCCGGATTGGGATTTCCATGTATACAGCGACGAGGATAAAAACTGGCTTTTCCTTGGGGTTGGTGCTGGTACTACACTTAGGCGCAATAAGCTTTTTTATAAACCCATGGCGGATTTAAGCTCCCCATGGCTGCCTATAGCGCCAGAGTTTGTGGAGGGTGGTTACTCTGTTGTTGGAGTTGTAGACGGCACCGCTTATATCTATACCCAAAACGAAGCACCGTTTGGTAAAGTGGTAAGCATGAAGCTTTCCAATAACGGCGCAACAGACCTTAAAACCGTGATACCCAACGGTACAGAAATGCTGGAATACCCAACTTTGGCCAACAACCAGCTTGTTTGTATGTTCCTTAACCACGCCATCCACAGGGTTAGTATTTATGACCTTTGCGGCAGCTATGTAAAGGATATAAACTTGCCATCATTGGGCGATGTTAGCGCAATTGCTGCCAAAAACAGCCGTGACGAGTGTTTTATCCAGTTTTCTAGCTTCTTGTTCCCCGCTACGGTGCTGCGCTACGATTTTGCAACTGGCGAAATGAGCACCTGGTTTGCACCGGAAATTGACTTCCCACTGCACGAATACGAGACTGTGCAGGAGTTTTGTACTTCCAAAGACGGTACACAAGTACCGCTATTTATTACTCACAAGAAGGGCTTGGTCAAAGACGGCACTAACCCCACGCATTTGTACGGTTATGGCGGGTTTAGCATAAGCATGACACCAGGTTTTTCTGTCTCTAACTTGGTGTGGCTGGAAAAGGGCGGCATATATGTACAGGCATGCCTACGCGGCGGCCTAGAGTACGGCGAAGCCTGGCACCGGGCAGGGATGTTAGAGAGCAAGCAAAACGTATTTGACGATTTTATAGCGGCCGGTGAATACCTGATAAAAGAAAAATACACCAGCCAAAAGCAGCTTAGCATACGCGGTGGCAGCAACGGCGGCCTTTTGACAGGGGCATGCCTGACACAGCGGCCGGACCTTTTTGGTGCGGTTGTTGTACAGGTGCCGGTGTTGGATATGTTGAGATACCACTTGTTTACCGCAGGGCGCTATTGGACAGGTGAGTACGGCTGTGCAGACAATGCTGAAGAGTTTGAATTCTTGTACAAGTACTCGCCACTACACAATGTTAAGATGAATACAGTATACCCGCCGACCCTTATCATGACCGCCGACACAGACGATAGGGTAGTCCCCGGCCAGGCACGCAAGTTTGCAGCAACACTGTATGCAGCAGACGCAGGTGACAACCCTATTTATATCCGCATAGAAAAATCCGCAGGACATGGCGGAGGTATGCCCGTAAGCAAAATTATAGAAGGCAGTGCAGACCTTTATACTTTCTTGATGGCCAACACGGCGGCTGGGAAGTAAGAAGCTGTATAACGCAGTAAAAAGACTCCTAACTTTGTAGTGCAAAGCCGAAGCAATCCAAAGCCTTAGAACTACTGGGTTGCTTCGGCATTTGGTTGCCTGCAAAGGGTAGGGGCGTGACTATATAGCAAGGAGCCAAGCCAATGTATGCACAAACCGCCAAACTAGGTGTTTTTAATAACTATATCTACACCGTAATCTTTGCCAAGCACAAAAACAAATGGCTATTTTGCCGTGCAAAGGAGCGTAGCGTCTACGAAACAGCAGGCGGCCGCATAGAGCCTGGCGAAACCCCACTGCAAGCCGCAAAGCGGGAACTATTCGAAGAAACCGGCGCGGTTGATTTTGATATTGTGCCGGCCTTTGACTACAGCGTCACACATATTAGCGGCGAAACCACGTATGGCCAGGTTTTTTATGCAGATATACACATGCTTGGCAATATGCCAGATTACGAGATGGCGGAAGTTGTGCTTTTGGACGCGCTCCCAGAAAGTTTGCGCTTCCCACAAATTACGCCGGTGTTGTATGCCCAACTGCAAGACTGGTTGTATGCCAAGTTAGCAGATGCAGAGGTATTGGATATCTACGACAGTAACCGCCGCCTAACCGGGCGCACACGGCTGCGTAAAGACCCGTTGCAAAGTGGCGACTACGGCCTGATTGTACTGGTATGTATCATGAACACACGCGGTGAGTTTTTGATAACCAAGCGTGCACCAGGCAAGAGCTGGCCCGGTACATGGGAATTCCAGGGTGGGTGCGCTAGTGCTGGCGATGATAGTATGACAGCAGCAATACGTGAGGCAAAAGAAGAAGCAGGTATTGACTTAAAGCCAGAAAACGGCCAGCTGCTTCTTGAGTTTAAACTAGACCAAGCCTTTTTTGATGTATGGCTGTTTGTGCAAGACTTCCGCATACAAGACGTGGTGCTACAGCCTGGCGAGACCGTGGATGCTAAAGTGGCAACTATGGACGACATACGCCGCATGGTACAGGCCGGCGAGTTTGTAAGAGATAATTTTTTAGAGGTGTTGTTCGAAAAGGCAAGCCAGATAGTATAGCAATTCACCTTTAAATCGGCCCCGACTGTCGCCACAGGTAGGTTTTGATACTATTGGTAAAGGCGATATTTTTCCGGTTTTGATACTATTGATAAAGATTTCTTTGGCTGCAGATACAAAGCAGGAGGCGTGATGATTTACAACAAGCTTGTACGTGACAAAATCCCCGAAATCATAAAGTCAAATGGCACAACGCCCATATACAGGGTGCTTAACAGCGCTGATTATTTAAGCGCACTCAACCACAAGCTACAAGAAGAAGTGACAGAGTACCTCCACGATAACAGCATCGAAGAAATATGCGATATATTGGAAGTAGCATACGCCATAGCAGCAGCAAAGGGCTACACCGCTCATGATTTAACTACGGCCCGAAATACAAAGAACGAAAAAAACGGCGCATTCCACAAAAGAATATTCCTAGAAGAAGTTATAAGTACAACAAAGGAGACTAACCCACAATGAAGCTGCTATATGGTACAAGCAATAAATCCAAAATCCAATCTATGAAGGAATATGTAGCACCGCTAGGCATTGAAATACTTTCCTTGAGCGATGTATCCGCCCAGGAGTTAGAAATAAACGAAAGCGGCACGCACCCACTAGAAAACGCAAGAATCAAGGCTCTTGCCTATTACAAAGCATTAAAAATCCCCGTCTTCTCCTGTGACAGCGGGATGTATATACACGGGTTGGAAGACGCACGGCAACCAGGCGTACATGTACGCAGGATAAATGGCCGCCGGTTACACGACGATGAAATGATTGCACACTATGCCGCCCTGGCCAAAGAGTTTGGCGGGAGCGTTACTGCTAGGTATATCAACGCCATATGCTTGGTACTAGACGAAGGTGTAACCCATGAGTACGCGGGCGATGATATAGCCAGCCAGCAGTTTATGATAGTAGACAAGCCCCACCCCATGCGTAGCGAGGGGTTCCCTATAGATAGTTTGTCTGTGGATATAAGCAGTGGTATGTATTACTACGATGACATAAACAATACCAAAGATAGGCAGCAGTTTTTTGGTGTTGCAGATGGGTTTGCGGCGTTTTTTAGGCGAGTACTTCATATTTAAGGCCTGTTCGGGTATAATCCTAACAAAACAAAAAACTTCGCTGGAAGTTTCCAGAGAAGTCAAATAAGGAATGGTGAATATCATGCAAAAGAAATTTTTAGTAGCAATATTAGTATCATTGCTAATTGGTGTACTGTCTCTAACAGGTTGTTCCAGCGACGATGGCGTGGCAACTATTTTATTGCCTGACCCAGACGTGCAAAATGCAACAATACAAGGTGTAGAACTGCAACGTGTTACTACACTGCCACCAGTGTGGGATGTGCCAGCTAGTCCAGAGCCACAAACAACCGCAGATGAAGTTATAACCACAAGCCTGTTGCAACTGTCCCCTCTATATCTTGGGGAGCTTATAGCAATTATGCATACCAGCGCAGGTGATATAGCCATAAGATTCTTCCCTACAGAGGCACCGCTGGCAGTAGAAAACTTTCTCACACATGCCTGGGACGGGTTTTATAACGGGATAATATTTCACAGGGTCATACCTGAGTTTATGATACAAACCGGTTGCCCACTTGGCACCGGCACCGGTGGCGAAAGCATTTGGGGTGGCCAGTTTGGGCAAGAATTGAGCCCACAGCTTAGGCATTTTAGGGGAGCGCTTGCAATGGCGCAAACTGCTATGCCCAACTCCATTGGCAGCCAGTTTTATGTTGTGCAAAATACATCAATAGACTCCCAAACCCGCGCACATTATCTAGAGCTACTGGAGATGCAAGACGAGCTATTTCCCGTATTTGCGGATGGCAGTACCGCTACAATAGGTGAAGTTTTCCCGGCAGATTCTTTAAACTATTTCCTAGAAAACGGCGGCACACCTCATCTAGACTGGCACAACAGCGACAACCCACATACTGTCTTTGGCCATGTTGTGTGGGGTATGGACGTAGTAGACGCAATAGCCAACACCAATGCATCCAACAGCAGACCCAATGATGATATCACCATCAATGGCTTTTCGTTCTTTACGGTTGCGGGGGGCGTATAATGCCTTTGTACTTCGACAATGCCGCATCAACACCGCTGCATGCTAGTGCACTAGCCGCAATGATGCCGTATTTAAGCGATAACTACACCAACCCTTCAAGCATATACACTCCGGCCCGCGCGGCCCGTAAAGCAATAGACGAAGCCCGCGTAACCGTTGCCAGTACTATTAACGCAAAGCCTGAAGAAATTTACTTCACCGGCAGCGGCACAGAAGCAATAAACTGGGCCATCAGGGGCGTGCTAGAGGCACAGGCTCAAAAAGGCCGCCATGTAGTTACCACAGCGGCAGAGCATCACGCCACACTATATACATGTAAGCACCTGGAGAAGCTGGGCTATGAAATAACATATTTGCCAGTAGACGCAGAGGGCTATGTTGCGCCTGAGGCAGTAAGCGCCGCTATCCGCAATGATACAGTGCTAGTTAGTATTATCATGGCCAACAATGAGGTAGGGACAATACAACCCATGGCAGCTATAGGTGAGATTACGCGCAAAGCCGGTATCACCTTGCATACAGACGCTGTGCAAGCTGTGGGGCATATCCAGGTAGACGTTGAAGCTTTGCAAGTTGATATATTATCCCTTAGCGCGCACAAGTTTTATGGGCCAAAGGGAGTTGGAGCGCAGTATATCAAGAAAGGTACGCGTATAGCGCCGTTGCTAATTGGCGGTGCCCAAGAGCGCGGCCGCCGCGCCGGCACAGAAAATGTTGCCGGCATAGTAGGCCTTGCTGCAGCGCTTAGTGTTTCTGCAGCAGAAATGGCTGGCGAAGAACTTAGGATTAGCGCACTGCGTGACATGCTTATAAACGAAATATTGGCCCGTATACCCCATACACGGCTCAATGGGCCGCGCACTAACCGCTTGCCCGGCAATGTGAATGTTTCATTCTCGTTTATCGAAGGGGAGTCCTTGCTTTTGCATCTGGACATGCTGGGGTGCCAGGCTTCTACCGGGTCGGCTTGTTCGTCCGGGGCGCTTGCGCCTTCTCATGTGCTAACGGCCATGGGGCTTAGCCACGAGCTTGCCAACGGTGCTATCCGCTTCTCTTTGGGGCGCGACAACACCGCCCAGGATATAGACAATTTGATGGTCATGTTAGAAAAGTCTGTAGCGCGGCTGCGCGAGCTTTCGCCGCTTTATGATGACTTTTGCAAAAACCTATTGGTTCCGCCGACGAAGGAGGCATAAATTAAACTATGGAATATACAGAGAAGGTCATGGAACATTTTATGAACCCGCGCAATGTAGGCGAGATAGAAGATGCCAGCGGTGTAGGCACCGTAGGCAATGCCAGTTGCGGCGATATAATGCGGGTCTTTTTAAAAATTGAAGACAACATAATAACAGACGCAAAGTTTAAGACTTTTGGCTGTGGCGCGGCCGTGGCTACCTCCAGCATGGCAACAGAGATGGTAAGGGGACTTACCGTGCAAGAGGCAATGACCGTCACCAACAAAGCTGTATTAGAAGCGCTGGACGGTTTGCCCGCCGTTAAGACTCATTGCTCTGTATTGGCAGAGGAAGCGCTACGGGCCGCGCTTTGGGACTATGCATGCAAAAACGGGATTACTATCCCTGGGCTTGAAGCGCCTAAGGAAGATGAACATGGGCATTAATTACTAATCACTAGTCACTAGCAACAATCCAACAAGATATATCGAGTTAACTCGCTATATCTTGTTTTTATAGCGAACTAATTCGAAATCAACACAGCCTGTCGCCGAAAAAGCGTTGAAACGTCCGCTATTTTCGGCTCGGGCTGTATTGTTTCTCATTTAGTTCGCTTTATATAGATACTTCGCACTCACAGGAAGGAGTGATATGTTATGAAAATAATCATTTTAGAACGTCAAACACTATCAAGGAGGGCGATTAGTTTCTAACCCTCCTAAGACAATGGAGGAATGGAGATTTATATGAGCGAATGGAGACATTTCAACGAAATACCTAAGTACACAAAAGCAAATAAGTACGACTACGATTGGCTGGTGCAAAACTGGATGGGCCCAAACCCCCTATATCTTGCGGAGGAATTGTGCGCAAACATGGACTTACGCCCCGGCATGAAGGTATTGGATATGGGTTGTGGGAAAGGCTGTTCGTCTGTATTTCTTGCAAAGGAATATGGTGTTACGGTTTTTGCTACAGATTTATGGGTACCGGCAACGGATAACTTACGCCGGTTTGAAGCTGCAAGTGTAGCTGACCGTGTCTTCCCCATACATGCAGATGCCCACAGCCTCCCATATGCGGAAGGGTTTTTTGATGCCGCAGTGTCGTTTAACGCTTATCATTATTTTGGGACATCAGACATGTACTTCCCCCAAACCTACAGTAAGTTGGTTAAAAGCGGCGGACAGTTTGGATTTGTTCTTGATGGCCTTGTTAACGAAGATAAATGGACACTCTGGGCGAAGGATGAAGGTTCGCTTGCTTTCCATAGCGGAGAGTGGTGGCGAAATCACCTAGAGAGGACTGGGATTGTGGAAGTTACTGCTTGTTATGATTTTGATGACCCGCAATCTGCTGACAAAGGAATATATGCCTGGGGCGAGCGCGAAGGGCATGATATGTCCAATTTTGCATTGGTTGTGTTAGCGGCTGTTAAGAAGTGATTTTATGGGCGTTTGGCTGGTGGGGTTGATATAATCGCACCAGCCAAATGCCCTTTTATTTTTGACTAGG
>WQVY01000078.1 GCA_009785605.1 Defluviitaleaceae bacterium
CGTGTGCCGATGGTTGGCGGGCAACGGAAAAACCCGAAAGGCATGTCGGACTTCGTGTGCCGATGGTTGGCGGACAACGGAAAAATTAGTCACTGGAGGAGGGGTTCATTGCTGCGGCGGTGGGCACCTCCTTCTAAATTTTAAGGAGTGGAACATGAAGAAAGAAGAAGCACTAAAGATTATTGTGGATTGTGCGAAAGTGTATAGGGATAATCTGGCCAACCGTCATCTACTCTTTGTTTTTCAAGATGGCAGCGTTGTGAAAAATATTGAAATTGTATGTCTACCACGTAACTATATGCACTTGACGGGTGTTGCTCTTGTTGATAGGAGTCTTAAAAGTGCTGATTTTTATGACTTGTGCATACGTGGCGAGTTGAAGTGTTCCTCTTTTGAGTTAAACAAAGATGGTACAACCCGAGTCAAACTACAAGTATTAAACCAAGCAATGAACATCCATAAGACGGCAAAAATGATAGGGGATTATTCGTACACCAAATCAATGTTGGTAACAGAAAAAATTGCTGGTACAGTTACGGCTTGCTTGGGTTTTATCCGTGAACGTGGCAAACGAAATTCTTATGTCCCCAATACGGTGTTGCGTGAAGATATACGGAACGTGGTGGACAAGCCGCCGAAGAAGGTATTAGCGATATTTAGAAAATCTAAGGATGAAGCTATTTATAGAGAATGTACATATCTGGCGAAAGGTGTGCTACTGGAGTTAATACAAACTGACATCTTGAAGTCAAAAGTAGATTTTGAACTTGTTAATTGATGTAATACTCAACACTGCTTTTAGTGGAGGAACGTGAATGAAGACTCTATTTAATAAAGCGATTGATGTTCTTAAAAACATATCAAACATTCGTAAGAGCATAGACTCGAAAGCACTCAGCGATAGTGAACAGGTGTTAAATCTAATTGATGAATCTATATGCAGTGATTTATTTGTGTTGCTTAATATTTATCCGAGCGATTACTTTAAAAGGGATATTAACGATATTTACAAGAAACTGCTAAACTATTGCCATGAAACTAAGGATTTATTTCTAGGATACTACTATACTCGAAAAGCTAACGAAAATGAATTTGAGGTGCGTTTGACCTCGCTGAAAATAATTTTGAGGTGCTTGGTAAAATATCTTTTTAATTCAAAATATGTCTCAATAAGCAAGGATTTATATCATAATTATTGCATTGATATCCAGATTTCTGACTACGAAGATATCATAGTAATGGGGTTTGATAAAATACCAGCTTTTCGCTATCGAAATAAAGATGTTGAAGAGCTGATTTATGTTAGCGAAAGAAACATTGAATCAGAAGTGTTGAGTCTTAAGCAACTCTACAGGGAGATAAAAAAACCGAAAAATATTAAGCAAAAAGAGCGTGAATCACTAATACAATATGCTAATGAATGGTGGAATAAGTATCGTGAGTATATTGACGCTACATATTATGATATTAGACATCTTTTTGAATTCTATAAAGGGATAAAGTTTGAGTTTATCGTTTGCAAATCAAAAATAGAATCGTCCTATGTTGATACAAAATCTGGATTAGTGCTTTGTGAAATAAAGATGCCTAATGAGCATGGTTTTGAAGTAGATGTAAGCACAGATATAAAAGAGATTTTGTTTTACGATTTTCCTGAGCATTACTGGTTCATAACTACTCTTGGCTATGTTGCAGGGAACGATAAACTTGAGTGGTTAGATGATTCAATTAAATCATTAGTTGAAAAAGAAATTATCAATATTGTCACATCAAGCGACCACAACAAGTATTTTGACATATTAGTGGACATCATATTGGGCTTTTATGGTTATAATAAGTACGCATTTGATGAATGCTATTTTAAAAGAGATTTATCTTCGGATAATGCTGAGTTTGTTGAACTCAAAAAACTTAATATGGAAAGCAATATAAATATCGACGAAATAAAAAAAATGGTAGATAGCAGCAAGCGGAGCAAGTTAATATTTGCATATGATGGAATATTTTTATCGGATGTGCGTGAGCAGTTAAAATGCGATAAAGCAATTTTACTTGATTATAAGGATATTATGGCGAAGTTCGGATACTTGCTTGTTGAGTCGCTGCTTTCGCAGGCAGTAGTAAATGAATTTATTATGCCAAATGTTAACTTATTGACAGTTGATAATAGTAAGCAGCAAACCCAAAAAATAGCATCTATGCTTGAGAATGATTTACTAAGTTGTCTTCCAGGCGTGGCGAGTTGGAAGGAATATGAAAGCATTTGCTACAAAACGATCAGGTATCTGTTTGAAGATAATTTTAGTCCTTTCATTGCAGAGTATCAAATAGCTAATGATATCGGAACCGATATAAGGGATTTGATTATTCAGAATTCAGGATCTCATAGGTTCTGGCAAGATGTGAAAGTCCACTACAATTGTAACAACATTATTGTAGAATGCAAAAACCATAGAGAAAGTATTGAAAACGTTGATTTTCGCCAAATATCTGACTACCTTGGGAAAGCTGTTCATGGTCAATTTGGGATTATATTTGCAAGAAAAGATTTAAGCAAAAAGGGTAGAACTAAGCAAGTAGAGTATTTAAGGGATTACAATAAGAAGATGATTTTAGTGGTAGATGATAGAAGATTGTTAGATATGATACACATAAAAGCACGAGGCGGCTCGCCAGAAGATGTATTAGCCTATTTAAAGTTCTCGATTGAAACATCTATATGAAGTCTTTGTTCAACCAACCTACAACAAGGCTGAGCCTTTCGAGCACCCTAGCATAAAGCCAGTCGTAACCACAGTGTAGTCGATGTGCGGTACACTGTGATGCCATGAGGGGGAGCAAAATAATCAGACTGTTATCTAGGAAACGCATGGATCGCTTTTGGCCCAATCATCAAAACCCATTAGACTTGAGAACATCCAAAGCACGATGCATACAGGGGTTTGCGCTTTATATACAATATCAATTATGTAGCAACCCCAGTAAATCCAACAAAAAAAGACACACTCGCCACCCAAAGGGGAAGTGTGTCTAATATCAAAGCTACTGACCGGGATTGAACCGGTGACCTCGTCCTTACCAAGGACGCGCTCTACCGACTGAGCTACAGCAGCGTGAACGGGTGAAAGATTAGCATATAGCCTTTGGGGTGTCAAGTGCGTGATCGTGCACGGCATTATGCTACTTGTGCACGGCATTATGCTACTTTCCCGTTCGCCTTAAGCAGTGCAAGATATAAGAAACTGTATTCAACTCCGCATTTATGCAAGCAATTCACAAACAAGTGTCTTTACATAACTCACAGCCTCACCAATCTCAACCTTGGCGCTAACAGCTTTGTCTCTTGTCATAATCTCCAGGCAGCTCTCTTTTATATTTCGTGGGCTTACAATCACCCTTACGGGCACACCCAGCAAGTCTGCGTCCGAAAACATTACACCGGCACTCACAGGCCTATCGTCATATATTACCTCTATGCCTTGGGCTTTTAGCTTGCTGTATAGGTCATCTGCAATGACTTTTGTTTCTGCGTCGCTTGCGCGCACACAGCACACATGCACTTGCCAGGGTGCTATAGACATGGGCCAGATAGGGCCATAGTCGTCATGCTTAGCCTCGCATACAGAAGCGGCAAGCCGCCCAACCCCTATGCCGTAACAGCCCATAACTGGGTAGTTTAAATTGCCTGCTTCGTCTGTGTATTTCATATCCATGGCACGGGTGTATTTGTCGCCTAGCTGAAATATGTTTCCAACCTCTATACCGCGTGAGATGGTTAGGGCAGGTTCTTTGCATGTAGGGCAGATTCCGCCTTCCGATACCTTAGAAAAATCATGATATTCGGCAGGGCCGTAGTCCCGTTCTATGTTAAAGCCTGTGTAGTGATAGTCAACCTCGTTTGCACCGCAGCACAGGCTGTTAATCCCTTTTAGGGAACTGTCAAATAACACAACTGCCCCTTTAAGGTTAATGGGGCCCATATAGCCTGCAATCAAGCTGCTGGTTTCTGTTATTGTGGCAGGGTGGATTTCTTCTTGTAAGTGGTTGCTTATTTTGGTTTCGTTTGTGTCTAGGTCCCCGCGGGTAAAAACTACTACATATTCGCCGCTTTTGGCTTTCTGGTATACAACCGCTTTACAGGACACTTGTATGGGCGTGCGCAGGAACTCACACACATCGTTTATTGTTTTCGTGCCGGGTGTATGCACTTTGTTAAGCGGCTCTGGTGGGGCTGATGTGTCATTTATAACAAGGCTTTCTGCTGCTTCCAGGTTGGCGCGGTAATTGCATTTTTGGCAAATGACAATAGAGTCTTCGCCTACAGGGGTAAGCATCATAAACTCGTGAGAGATTTTGCCACCCATCATGCCGCTGTCAGAGGCTACAGAAACAACATCAGGGATGCCCACCCGCGCAAAAATGCGCTCGTATGCTTTGTGTGCTGACTCGTAATACGTATCCAAGTCCTCTTGTGAGGTATGGTAGGAGTAGCCGTCTTTCATTACAAACTCACGTACACGGATAAGCCCTGCCCTGGGACGGGCTTCGTCGCGGAACTTGGTTTGGATCTGGTATATCATAAATGGATATTTGGCATACGTTTGGCCGTACTCCCTTACTAGGTGCACGGCTGGCTCTTCATGGGTCATGCCCAGCACCATAGGGGTGTCGTTACGGTCCTTAAAACGTGCGAGCTCAGCATTGACAGTAAAATACCGGCCAGACTCCTCCCACAAGGATGCCGGGACAACTACCGGAAATTGTACTTCTTGGCCGTCTATGGATTCCATTTCCTGACGTATAATTTCTTCGATTTTGTGGGTAATACGGCGCAGCACTGTGTAGGAAGAATATATGCCGTTTCCTACTTGCTTGATGTACCCGCCACGTACCATTAGCGCGTGGCTATCTATTACGCAATCTGCTGGTCTTTCCTTGAAGCGGTCACCTACTAATTTTTCTAATCTCATTTGTTATTTCATGCCTCCTTCGTTGGTGGGGGGTAATGGTTCTAGTCTCAAAATTGCGCCGTCTTCTACAACGGCTACCCAATTAAAGCTGTAGTGACTGGTTTCGACACCACGCTCTCCTCCTACCAGTATCTCAAAAGTCGCGACTCCAGGCAAGCTTGCAACAGTTTTGTTAAGTCGTGTACCCCTGTCATAACTCCCCGCTGAGCCCCAGTCGAATAAAATTGCCTCTGAAGAATGTAAATCTACATACAGTTTATCGCCATCAAACCACAAATCCCAGACACTAATACCCGTGTGTTCAAACATCAAACTGCGAAACTGTGCCCATAGGTACACACCAGGTATTTCTACCCCAATATAACGGTACGCTTCTGGCAGCAGTTTAAACATAGGGTCAGCCTTGATACAATGATAATAAAACCTTGCCGTTACGCTTTCTTCGCTGGTTAGGTTTCTTGGTGATGGGGTTGTAAAATAACGTGAGGTCGTATCATCTACTTGGGCGGCCGTTGAGCCGTGATAAAAGCAAGTTGATACAAGACTTGCCCTACTATGAAAGACATGTATCTGTAGTACCAATGTTGCAAACACACTTAACATAACCATCGATGCCGAAAATTGAAAGACCTTGCTCATTAGACCCTACCCCTTTAATATTGATGTAGACTTGCGTGTATTTACATATTGTACCAGCCTGCATATGTAAAAAAAGGTACATCTGTGGAGATGGTATGAGTCAACCTTTGCGTTATGTATCATATTATGAGGTAAATAAGAATTATTATTACATCATTAGTGAGGCGAAAAAATGTATTCTGTTGTACCCACAAACGTGCCGTTTACATCCAATATTCAAGAGGCTAGCATATTGCGCCTGGCCTCTTTATATCCGTGTATGGATGTTTCTGTTATTGGCTATAGCCTCAAAAACCGCCCTATTTATTCACTTACTGTGGGTGTTGGCCCTGTTTCTTATATGTACAACGCATCCCACCATGCCAATGAGTGGATAACGTCTGTGATACTAACACGCTTTGCAGAGGACATGGCACAGCAGATGCACCCCACATGGCGAAGCTGGGTAGGCGGGCAAGAGCCCAAACCAAGCAGCCCCGTATGCCGCCCCTGGTACGAGCGTTTTACCTTGCACATGGTACCCATGGTCAACCCAGACGGGGTAGATATAGTAACCAATGGCGGCGACCCGGCATGGAAGGCCAATACCCGTGGCGTGGACTTAAACTCCAACTACCCCGCTGGGTGGGAGTTGGCCCGTGCCCACAAATACGCCCGTGGCTATACAGCTCCCGGCCCAAGAGACTATGTAGGCCCCCACCCACTAAGCGAGCCAGAAAGCATGGCAATGGCAGCATACACAAAAGCAACTAATAGCATGCTGACTCTAAGCCTACACACCCAAGGCGAAGAAATATACTGGAGATACCGCAACTACATGCCCCCAGGCGCTGCAGAGTTGGCAACAAAGTTATCCAAAGCCAGCGGCTACATGCTAGAAGACGTGCCAAGCGAGTCTTCTCACGCCGGCTACCGCGACTGGTATATAGAAAGCTTTAACCGCCCAGGCTATACAATCGAGTGCGGGCTTGGGGAAAGCCCGCTGCCAATTTGTGATTTTGATGATATTTACAAGCGGGTTTGCCCGCTAATGATGGTACCTCTATATACAGAGTGAGTGGGTACTGCGTTAGTAGTGGCATGTTGCATCTATCCAGCAACAACCTCTACTAGATGGCTGGCAATATACCCTTCTGCCCCGGATTGGGAGCGTACGCGTATCCAGTACAGCGTGTCCACATCTGCATCTGCGACATAGTAGCCAAGGTAAGTTAGCAAGTCGTCGCCGTACAGCATCTGTATAACTACAGTGTCGGCAGTGCCGGGGCCGCTTCTTAGGCGGGCACCTTCCATGGCTTCACCGGCCAGTACAAAACTTATTGCCGCGCCTTCAGCAAACAACCCAGGGCGCACATGCCCGTGGGTATGTTCATCTTCATATAGGTAGTCTTCGTTATTATCGCCTTTATCATTAGTATCAAATGTCGTATCTTCTATGGGCGGGGTATCATCTTGTGCATTGCTTTCATGCGCGCCGCCGCTTGCTACCCAGGCTGGGGTGGTATATTCTTGGTTAATCCCAAAAGCTGCAACCCACAGGGCAACAATTAGCCCGGCGGCAATCATCATCTGGTTGCCCAGCCTACGTATGCGTTCGCGTCGTATAATTTTATTGTCATCGTTATAAGACAGCCTGGCACGGTTATGCTTTACCCTGTCTGTTAGTCGCAAGTATAGGCCAGAAAACTTTGTGCTGCCCCTGGAATAGTGGCGGATATAAATCCATTCTTGTATAGTTTCTAGGACAAAAAAGTTCCAACCCCGCAGCAGGATGTTAATAAAGACAAACGTCACAAGCGGCCCAACCACATACTTAAACATGATAGTAGCTACATAAATAATAAGCCAAAGTACAAGCACAAGCAGTACAGTGCGCATTATAAAGTTGATGTGTAACCAGTTTGCAAATAATCTACTATATAAGCTTTCTGCCCGTTCGAAGGACAATTGTATCCATGTCATACTGGGACTCCTTTATAACTGCTTCGCAAGCTGCGCGAAACGGTGATATTAACGCTCTAGTTCTTGCCATGTGCGGCAACATGTCAGATAATGATTATATCATTAGCAACTTCACTATAACGCAAATAAAAGAATCCTGAAAGGGGTAATGCCTACATGAACCAATTATACGAATCACAAACCCGTATCACATACTACGATTTGGATTATCGCGGTAAAATCAAACTCTCTGCACTGCTGCGCATGGTGCATGTAGCCGCCGATGTAAATGCTAAGACCCTAGGCGCTGGCTATGATACATTGGCACCACTGGGTATTACCTTCGTGTTGCAGCGCTTTGGGGTAAGCATAACCCGTATGCCCAACTACGACGAAGATGTAACAATCCGCACATGGCCGTCAGATATTTCTAAAGGGACATTCCTAAGAAGGGGAGATATGTACGACAAAAATGGCATTAAGCTTATGGAATGGGCCAGCCTGTGGCTACTGTTTGACATAAACGCCCGGCGGGTACTACGGCCAAGCGCACTGCCTGTCCCACTTCACGGGCTTGGAGCCGAAGGCGTAAAAATAATGCCCGAAAAAATAGCCGTGCCCGAAAACTTCGGCCGGCCATTTTCACGCTACACCCACATAGTAAGCTACCGGGACGTAGACACCAACATGCATATGAATAATAGTATGTATGGCGACCTAGTAGGTAACGCCATATTCCCTGCATCTGAAGCCAACGCTCCAAAACAAGATTGGAAGCAAGTGCAAATAAACTACCTTGCCGAGATACGCTTTGGCGAGGAAGTAGTAGTAAGCGCCGCGCAAGATGGTGACAGCTTTATAGTAACAGGTGAGTCCGGCGGCCGCACGGCATTTGTAGCACGGGTGGACTAACTGTGTTGTCGACGATGATTTTCGAGATTCGTATAAGTAGTGATGCTATCACCCAACCATTAGTTGAGCCGCATACAGCATCATAAACCCAGGCGCACCCAGTAGCCCCACAATTAAAGCAGTAACCGCATTAATACCAACGCTAAGCCCAAAACCAGACAGCATAAGGTTAAACACCAGCATGCCCACAACCCCCAAGGCCATGTTGCGCACAACCCTAATAAGCCATCCAAACTGGCGCGTGTATAGCAAGTAAGCAACAAAACCCACACCCAAAGCCAGCATCAGCCACATAATAGAATCCATATTTATTTAACCCCTCCTTAACCAAACGCCCCAACAATCTCCTTAGACTTGCATAAATCAAGAAAATACTTGTGCCTTAGAGAGGCGGCTTTGAGCTCATAAATAAGGCAGTCTACAAGTATTTCTTCTGTAACATGGTCGAAACAGCTATGTATCAGCGCCATGTCTTCTGCTGCCTCGTTGAGGGCGGCCATGATGTCTGTATCTTCGTGGCTTAGCTCTTTGGCCTTGGTTTTTGCCTTGTCTGTCCCAATTTCTAGCATGTTGGCATTGATACGCGCTGTCCAGTGGGGCCTTGCCGGTGCTGCGTCATGCGGAAGGGGATACGCTATAGATTTTGCCATGACAGTCTCCATTCTAATGTATGCGTTAAAATTCATGGGTACATATTAATGATAGTCAGAACTTGCCCATAATATTCCATGTATTGGGAAAATAAAGGTTTATTTTGCCTTGCCGTTGCAAACATTTTTCGATGTTTTGTCGAAGGCTTGCTTGGCATATTATTAAAATTAATTTCCTTGCAAGGGGAAATTGTGCTTGACTTCCTATAAATAACTGCGTATACTTTATTCACGTGATGTCGAAAGAGAAATCAATTTGTAAGGGCGGTCATTGATGCGGCTTCAAGAACAAAAAATAAAACTACTAAGGGTAGCCAAAGGCTTGAGCCAAGCAGAGTTTGCAGACGCTATATATGCAGACCAATCCAAGATTAGCAAATGCGAGAATGGGCTTGACATATATACAGAGATTCAACTGGATAATCTAAAGAAATTTCTTGGCATCAAAGACATGCCGCTTTCTGATGAGAGCACAGAGGTCTTTAATAAAAAACTACGCAGACTTTACGAAAATATAAGAGACGGCCGGGCCGAAGAAGCAAAAGCCCTGCACAAAGAGATGGCTAGACTGGTTAACCTAGAGCCTTGCGACGATAACCTGCCTATGCTATACCGCTTGCATGGGGCAGCGCTACATATTTATGTACGCAACGACTTCGATACAGCAGAAAAAGAGATGAATTACCTTAAAGGCAAATTAGAACAAGACATGATGACAGACGAACATAAATATCACTATTGCTTCAACATGGGAGCACTACATACCAAGCGTGTGCGTTATGAAGAAAGTTTGGAATGCTTTATGCAGGCCCTTGAAATAAGCAAAAGGGTGGATTTTCTTACGCCTAAGGATATTAAGAGGTTGCATTTGGGTATTGCTTCGTGTTATTCGTATCTTTCGTATCCTTACCGTGCAATAATATATATGTTAGAAACGCGTGATTTACATAAAGATAGTAGCGTAAGTATTTTTGATTTGCATTTTGATTATCTGCTTGCATTAAACTACATAAGAGTAAATGAGCTGGAACGAGCCGAGAAATTACTGGGCAACTGTCTTATAGGCGCCAAAAGTATAAATAATGATGAGTATATTGGTATGACACTTCGTAATTTTGGTCTGTTACATATACAGTCTGAAAACTGGGATAAAGCTATAGATTATTTAAATCAGTCTATGGGATGCTTTGAAAAGGGCTCCACATCATATTTAAGATCATTGTATGATGTAGTTAGTTGTTGGGCAGGAATGAAAAAATATGCTAAAGCCAAAAGAATATTGGATGAAGCAAAAAATTTATATCATAACCATGACATTTACCATATACCCTTTAATGCATTGAATGATTATGTCGCAGTCAAAAGCCGCATATCTCTTTTAAACCAACCCGTAGAATACATAGAGACTGTGGCAATACCTCATTTCGAAAAAACATATGATCACTATCTTGCTATAGATTACTATAAACTTCTCGAAACATATAACGCAGATAAAAATGTTAAAAAATCGCTTTTAATGACAGATGCCATACGCAAGATATATGAAAGATGCTTTTTAACTAACGAAGGGAGAAAAAAATAATATGAAAAAGAAATTGATTTCACTAGCTATAGCCTTCTTAATTGTCGTCTTCAATAATAGTTCAGTCGTCTATGCCGGGCCTCACGGTGGTGGTGAATTTCCTCCATCCCAGCCTCCTATTCAATTGTCCATCACTATCGAGATTTAATATAGATGGGAGAGGTAATTAATTATGAAAAAACGATTGATTGCATTAGCTATAGCTTTAATTGCCGTACTCAGTTCCAGTTCTGCTGTTTATGCTGGGCCTATTCAAGATGACCCCCCTCCATTCCAGCCTCCTATTCAATTGTCCATTACTGTTGGATTTTAATATAAATAGGTAGAAGCAATTAATATCTAAATGTAGGTACGCTGTGCCGTTTTTATCATGTCAACCAGCTCATACAACATAAAGCGCTTTATTAATATGTGCGCAAAGGGTAGATGTCCATTTAAGGAAATCTACCCTTTTTAAATGCATACTTTTTTATACACAACACCATGCTATGGCTGGCCGGGATTGTTGATGAGATGTTGATTGAGTATTCGCGGAATATCCGATTAGTTAGGGTGTTTGACACATGCGTAATACAACTTATGGAAATTTATTCATCATAATAATGCAAATGCGCCTACATAATCACATAATCCGCATTATAGCAAAATCGACATAAAATACCATAACAAATCATATGTCGTATACATAATTTTACATTATAATGGCATTTGTTACTAATACATGCAATAGTTACAATGTACATACAGAAACAAACAAAATCTTATGACAAAAGTCGAAAGGAGACACCACATGTGTACTCAAGTAAACAGGACAATCGATGAACTAGGTAGGGTCATCCTGCCGTCGGTACTGCTTCAACAGCAGGGATGGGCCCCAGGCAACAAAGTTGTATTTAGCACCATAGGCGAAACAGTCACACTAGAGTTATGGAACCTGCTGGACGAAACTCCAGACGACCCAAGCGCAGCCGAAGCACACCCGAAAGAGACACTCACCATAGACAACCTAGGGCGCATTACCATCCCACAACAGCTAAGGAAAACGTTAAACTGGGGCACACGCGACAAAATCGCGATAAGAACTGCTAACAACACCATCATATTAGAATTACACGAGCGGTGCGCCGCATAATTTACTTACCTCTATATTTTTATTTGACAAACCCATATTCTATATGATATCTTAGACCCCGTCGCAGGGATGCGGCATGTTCCTGGGTGTGGCGTAGCTTGGTAGCGCGCTAGACTGGGGGTCTAGAGGTCGCAAGTTCAAATCTTGTCACCCAGAGTTGAGTCCTTGGACCCCAAACCAATCCAAGGACATTTGGGCGCATAGCTCAGTTGGGAGAGCGCCTGCCTTACAAGCAGGATGTCATAGGTTCAAGTCCTGTTGTGCCCATTGGTTTTTTTGTATTTGGCGCCTAACCGGCGCCAAATTTATTAGCAAAAATCAAAGTTTTCTGTGGCGGAATAGCTCAGTTGGCGAGAGCATACGGTTCATACCCGTAGGGTCGTGGGTTCAAATCCCTCTTCCGCTATTTACGGATAAAATACTACTAGAAAGGGTGGTGAACGAACGATGAAAGAGGCAATCCATCCCAAATATTTTAGTGCCAAAGTGCGTTGCAACTGCGGCAATGAGTTTGAGGCAGGCTCTACCAAGGAAAATATAAGCGTAGAGGTTTGCAGTAGGTGCCATCCTTTTTATACCGGTAGCCAAAAGCTGATGATAGAAGCCGGCGGGCGTGTAGAGCGCTTTAAAAAGAAATATGGCATGAACAACTAATACAAAAG
>WQVY01000079.1 GCA_009785605.1 Defluviitaleaceae bacterium
CGCCTATAATTTTCGTGGACATTGAGAACTTCAATAAAGGCATCACATAGATGATCTAATGGATAGCTTAAAGCTCGCGGGGTTACACAAACAAAGCCTACTGGCAGCTCGCCATCCATGGCTGCAAGTGTAAATGTGTCACTCCTCATGTGGATGTATTTTGTTACCCATTCGCCACTCTCTGCAACAATTTTGTTTAAAATTGTGCTGTCAATAATTTTGCACACAATATCCATAAAACCTCCTATTATGTAGAGGGACGAACTTATAATTACCCTCTAGTATCTAAGTTTTAATTGTAGATGCATTATATATGGGTGACAAGAGAAGAATTAGGTATAATCAAGATTTACTACGAAGGAAGCGTTGAAATTGTGTTATTGTATTCAACTCAATGTCAATACCCCCGTATTGACATCAACTTTGATACAGTCGCAGGTAGCCTAGAAGATTATAAATGGTATATTTGCAAAACATCACGCTTTTCATATGCAACTTGGTATATCACTTTGGTAATGCATCGTACTTCACCCGGTCGATAGGATAACGCCACTCCACTTGCATGATGTATCCTGCAAACTCCGTCAAATCACGGACGATGAACTTCCCCCGCTCGAAAACCAAATAACTAGCCACTGTAACCGTATTTTTGCCGTTTTTCCTTCTAACTGTGCGTTTATAATCCACGTATTCGCAAGGTAGCATTATCCAATGGTACGACGAACTACGCGCAACAATGAGGTGAAGCTGACCATCCACCTCCACGGTCATAAGCCCACCCTTCGAACCGAAGAGAATAGAAGACAACCCGGCGACGAAATGCACCCCCAAAGCATACAAATACAGACCCACCCCAACAACCGCCAAAATAGTGAGAACGGAAAGGGTAAACGACGGAAACTGACTATACAAGCGCACATATCCCAAAGCGGACAAAATGGGGAAAAGCGCGAACCCAATATATGTGAGGGGAATAAACTTGCCCTTATGCTCCACAGTGGTGCGCCGGGCACTTTTTGTGAAAATGAAAGCCAAAAACTGCCCAACCACTATGACAATGCCCAGCAGCCACGAATTCGCGTCTATTCCCAACAGCATCACCGGTATAATCACGCCGAAGCCCAATACGCCGATTAAGGTCACCCATACGTTCGCACTGTCGGCGACGTTGGCCTGATGCAGCGCCTTGATAGGAATGCCGTATTTCCGCGCCTGCGTATACCGTGCGATATTTGACAAAAATAAACTAATCGCCCCTAAAACTGTAGCCGCCAACGCCACGAAACCGGTTATGCTGCTAAAATCCGTGAACAAGTTCGTTATGTAATCAACCATCCACTCAACACCGCCTATATAAATTTTCTTTGTAATTCCTCATTACAGCTATAGCATATCTGCGTGGATTATACATCAACGCATCAAATATAGTAGCAAAATACCCCATTCGCCATATGCCAAATTTTGCAAAGCAAAAAAGGTCATCTTTTAGCGAAATACACCACAAAATACATATTTATGCAACCATAAATTGTGTGATTATCCATCAGGCACGGCGCATCCATATTAAGGAAGTGTAAATATAGCTATATTTGCTATTGATGAAGGGATAATTGAATCGAATATTCAAATATTTTGATATTTTTGTGGGAAATATAGGTTGACACGTTGGGAACAATAGGTATAATAGGGCTGGAAGTAAGTTGAGACAGCAAACAGGCAGTGATATGAGAGAAGCGTGTGGGGAGTGTTACGGTGATATATAGCAGAACGTTGGTCAACATCAGGCTTAAGCACAACCTGACCCAAGAAGCATTTGCAAAGGACCTTGGGTACCCTACAGACTATATTATAGACCTGGAAAGCAACAGGCAGCAGGCAAGCTTTGAGTTTGTAGCTGCACTAAAAGATAAGTACAACCTACACAACACCCCCATAACAGAAAGCGAACGCGCCGCACTTATGGAAAGCCTATATAACTGGAAAATAATCATGGATTATGGGGACATGGCCAAAGCCGCACAGCTCAAGCCTATATTGGAAAAAAGCGCAAGAGCCTCGTACAGCCCAAGCACAATAAACTTATACGACCTGTATGCGGCAGGCTACTACTGGGTAACCAGTGACATGGAGTCATATAACAAGACAATGGAAGCGCTAGAGCAACGCAGTAATGAATTTAGCGCTAGGCACTTGTACCACTACAACCGCCTAATGGCAGCAAGAAAGTATGTAGAAAACAACTACCACGAAGCACTGCAAGCGTTTAAGACAGCAGAAAAGCTAGATAAAAAAAGTGAATGGGGTGGCGTTGGGTTTTATTATGGTTATGGCAAGTGTTTGTCTGACATGGGATATGCAGCTAGGGCCATAGATTACCTTCGTAAAGCGCAACATTTGGGAACATGGAGTAAGATTTATGACGGGAAGCCTAATCGAAGATTTGATATAGATATAGATTGCAGTTTGGCCGGTAATCTAAGTAAGATTAGCAGAGTTGATGAAGCACTAAAGATATTAGACAGGCGTGTTAGCATTGAAATGAAAAGGAATAACAAAAAAGGAATCGGTTTAACATATCTAGGTTTCGGTTCTGTTTATCTAAGGGCTAAGGATTATGACAAAGCTGTAGACAATTTTGATATGTCTTTTAGATATTTGGATGAGTACGACGAGGCATTTAAGACTAGTTTGTATCGTAAAGCGCTGGCTTTGATTGAGAGCGATAATATCCAAGATGGTTTGTTATATATTAGCAGGGGTTTAAATATGCAGACAATGGGTGATATAAGAAGGGTACTTCTTGAGGCACTAAACTGTTCTGTCTCAATGGATGAACCTAAATCGTTAGAGTACTTAGAAACAGTTATTATGCCCAAGCTGTTGAAATATGGACAGTATATGGAAGTTGTGAAATATTTCAAACTATTAAGCGAATTCTACAGCGAAAAGAGCAATTATGTAAAAGCGCTGGAGTATAGCAATTCAGCACTCAAAATCCACGAAATGCTATACGAAGAACGTGTGGAAAGGGGTTTATAGCTATGAAAAAAAGGCTATGTGCAGTTTTACTCGCAGTTGCAGTGGTTTTTAGCATGTCTATTACTGCCCTTGGTGATCCCTGTGGTGGTCAGGCACCCCCACCCGTCCCACCAGGGCCTTTAAGCATATGCATCTCAGGCTTCGGCGATATTGTCATCCCCAAATAATTAGCATAAACCCAGGGCAACCATAGCCCGGTTTTGATACAAATGATAAAGGTTTTATTATGCTCAACTCTATATACGAAGAACGTGTAGAAAGGGGTTTATAGCTATGAAAAAACGGTTATGTGCAATTTTATTCGCAGTTACAATGGTTTTAAGCATGTCTGTTACAGCTTTTGGCGACCCTTTCGGTCAACCACCCCCACCCATCCCACCAGGACCACTAAGCATATGCATCTCCGGCTTCGGCGATATTGTCATCCCCAAATAATTAGCATAAACCCAGGGCAACCCAACGCCCGGTTTTGATACAATTGGTAAAGGCGATATTATGCACAAGTTTCATGCAAGATTGCAATGTTACTAGTAGTAGCATTTTAATGTAGTAGACAAGTACCTGTACCTAGCACGCACTCGGAAGTGTAAAGCGAAGGAGACAATTATCATGAAAAAATGCATGTTTAATTTTGTGATACATGATATGATAAGCATCCACGGCGGCCTCTTTCAATATGAGGATAGTCCCGTCACCTCCAAAAACAGCCTGTACAACAATACACGCAGGGCGCATTTTCGCCCCCATTTGATGCCATCACCATCATCACCATAAACCCCATATTGATGAAAAAGGAACAGCTGCCGCCCCCCCCCATGGTTACCGGTGACTGTTCCTTTCTCTTTATGAAGATTTGTTTATTAACCATGCTATGTATGTCTGCATAGAGGCAAGGCGAAGATTTTTATGCCATGTTTTTGCATGGCCAGTGTACGTTTGAAGCCTATGCATGTTTGCATAGTTGTAGTAACTAGCAATTTACCTTTAAATTGGCTCCGCCTGGTGCTTATGCCACAAAAGCAAAAGGCGTTGCCCGCTATTTCGGGCCCAGGCGGGGTCATTTACTGGGGTAGGTTGCTATAGGAGCATGTCAACAATTTGGACTATGTAGGCCTATCAGGTCTATTATTATACTGCAAAAGTGGTGGTTTCATATGTGCTAGGCTGTGCCCGCGCACCGCAAGGGTATGCGCGATACAAAAGTATGTATAGCTCAACAGTGCATTATTTACACCTGCCTCACACGGAGGCATAGAACAGTAATTTATTACTTTGTTAAAGCGGCATAAATGCCGCAGAAAGGGTTATACCATGACGAATACTAAAGACAATATTAATCTAATAGCAAAGGCAACGGTCCAGCCAGATGAAGGCGGCCAGCTTGCCCTGGAATATTTCCTGCGTTGTTATACTGGCCCAGAGGGCGAGGCCTTGTACGGGATGCGCATAGACATGCGCAACCCCAGCGGCAATTTAATAGAACGCGAGGAAACAAAAGCGCTTTCTGGCTCAAAAGAGGACATAACAGTCCTGGTGGAAGCGTTTGCCGAAGGCACGGTCATGCCTTGCACACTACATGAGATGGTAGAAGAATGGTTTTGTAAAAAAACCAAAAAGTTTGTGCAAGAAAAACAGGCCGTTTAGCTTTCCCAGCGGGCATACATGCCGCATGGCAAGGTGACTCCACTTTCGGCTGTAAGGCCTACCTCACCAAAACTTGTACGCCCGTTGTATTGCTTCATTAACAACTGCAGTATATTGCCGTATACGGCTGGGGATAACCCAGCCGTATACGCGTTTATTAAGAAGAAAAGCGGCTCGCGGGTCAATATCTGGCATGCCGATACCACCAGCTCGTAAAGCTTTTCTTCTAGCTTCCACATCTCGCCATTGGGCCCGCGCCCATATACAGGCGGGTCCATTATAATGCCGTCATATTGGCTGCCGCGGCGGGCTTCGCGCTGTACAAACTTCATAACATCGTCGGCCAGTATGCGGTTGGGGGTATCGCCCAGGCCAGAAAGATTTATGTTTTCTTTGGCTTGGGCATTCATGCCTTTGGCAGCGTCTATATGCGTAACGCTTGCGCCCGCGCTCAAGCACGCAACAGTCGCGCCGCCGGTATAAGCAAACAAGTTAAGGACTTTTATGGGCCGGCCCGCAGCTTTGATTTTACCCATCATCCACTGCCAATTAACGGCTTGCTCAGGAAAAAGCCCCATATGCTTAAAGCCTGTGGGGCGTACTATTAGGCGCAAACTGTCGTAGCTGATGCTCCAGCTTTCTGGGGTTGGCAGGTGCTTCTCCCAATGGCCGCCACCGGCCTTGCTGCGGTGGTAGTACATATGCGGGTCATGCCAAGCCATGGGGTTGACCCGCGGCCAAATAGCTTGCGGGTCCGGCCTTATGGTTTTTATTTTGCCCCAGCGCTCAAGTTTTTCGCCGTTGCCTGCGTCTAGCAGGGCATAGTCTTGCCAGGTTGTGGGTGTTTGTATCATTGGGGTTCTCCTACATGATTTTGTGGCCTTAAATGTTATCATTGTATGCGACTTATCCATATAAAACAATGCCCAAATATGTTATGATAAGCGCATGGAGGTGTGAATCCATGACGAGATTAAAGTACACAATGAAAACAGATACATTGTTCAAAATTCTGTTCACAAAGTATCAAGATTTATTAAAAAGGCTCGTTGCCGCACTCATTGGCATATACTATGAAAGCATAGAGCAATTTATAGTTATTAACCCCGATATCTCGCCAGAAGAACTTGGCAAGAAATTTTGTAGACTTGATATTAACATGGTGGTAAACAGCCAGAAAATTGACTTAGAGGTACAAGTAACCGATGAAGGAAACTACCCAGAACGCAGCCTGTTTTATTGGGCAAGAGAGTTTTCGACAGGGATAAACGAAGGAGAAGATTATAAAGACCTCCCTCGTACAATAGTCATTAGTATACTTGGCTTTGTACAGTTTCCAGACTCCGCAAGTTTCCATAGCGAGTTTCAAGCCCTTGAAGTAACAACGCATAAACCGCTAACTGATAAAATGATATTACATTATTATGAGTTGCCCAAACTCCCACCATTGGACAATACGGATAGCGGTAGGGATTTATGGTTACAATTATTCAATGCACAGACAGAGGAAGATTTAAAGAAAATCGAAGAAATGGGGGTCCCAGTTATGAGTGAAGCCATAGCAGCGTATCGCCATGTGGCGGCATCTGATGAATTTATACTAAAAGAGAAAATGCGGTCAAAAGCACGGCATGATGAAGCACAAGCTATAGGTAATGCAGAAAGACGCAGAGATGCACATTGGCAGGGCGTGGTTGATGAACAGGCTAAACGAATAGCAGAGCTCGAAGCTCTACTTAGTAAGAAGTAAACATCCCTTCAACACACATTAAACATAAAAGCCCACCAAGCCATCATAACCGCGCCTGGTGGGCTTTTTCATGAAATCACTTTCCATTTACGAAACTGCCATAAAATTCCGAAACAAACTACTAAACAATCCGCATAATAATCTCATGGCACTGGCTATAGTGGCTTACCACATAGTCCGCCAGCGTAAAATCCTGCCCATGGGTGCTGGGGTTCTTATAACCTATACAAGTAAACCCCGCGTTTTTGGCGGACTGTATGCCTATAGGGGAGTCTTCTATGGCTATGCAACTCTCTGGCGGCATACCAAAGGCCCTGGCGGCCTTGAGGTATATATCCGGGGCCGGCTTACCATGTTTAACGTCTTCACCTGACACTAAGTGAGTGAAGTATTGCCGTATCTGACATTTTTCAAGCACCTGGCTAATAAGGTCGTGAGACGAAGACGATGCAACGGCGCATGTGATGTTTTGCGCGTTTAGTAGCTGCAACAAGGCTGGAATGCCGTCTATTGGTGGTAGGTTTGCACTTTCGAATATTTGGGCCTGGTACTGGGTTTGTAGGTTAATAAGCTCGTCTACCGTCTGGGGTAGGCCCAGGGCTTGCTTGTACTTAGGCCAGCGGTCCGGGTTGGATTGGCCGGTGTAGGGGGTTACGGTTTCCAGGGTTGCCTGGTAGCCGCAATCCCTTAGTACGGCTATATCTATTTCGTAGTGCAGTGGCTGGCTGTCTATTAATACGCCGTCCATGTCAAAAGCTATTGCCATTAGTATCCCCCCCCTTTACCATACAGGCAGCAGTGCGCCCTGGTAAGCGTCTAGCATCACCTGGCGTACTTCTTCGGAGTTGTGAGCACGTGCAATTATCTCGAAAATTTCGGCCAGGCGGCCGCCGGCTTCTAGGTCTGCGGTTCTTACCGCTATTATGTTGGTCAAGCCATGCCCTACATCGCCGGATACATCTTCTGTAAAAATGCTGTCACTAATAGGCCTTAGCCCCGCGATAAACGCGGTAGGGTTGTTGATAATACCGGCCTCTACGTCTGGCAGGACGGTGGCTATCATATTTGCTTCCATGGGCACGATGTTAATGTCTACGATAAATTCAACTATATCCAGCTCTGTAGCCAGTGTGCCTGGGGTCACGTCTAGTACAATAAGGCCGGCATCTTGCAGTAGGCGCAAGCTGCGCCCAAGGTTTGTGGGGTCGCCGGGTACGGCAATGGTATGCCCGTCGCTTATTTCTGCTACAGAGTTTATGCGGTCACGGTTGGCAAAGATATTAAGCGGTGCTACAAATGTCTCTGCAATATAAGTAATTTCGTAGCCATGGGTTGCGACTTCTGTGTCAAAGAAAATCCTGTTTTGGAAAGCATTTAGCTCTATCTCTCCATCGCTAAGCGCCCTGTTGGGGGTTGTAAAATCCGTAAAAAATACAAACTCCAGCGTAACGCCTTCCTCTGCCACCATGTCGCGTATGACATACCACTGGTAATGTAGCGTCCCCACAAGGCCTATACGCACGGTGTTTTCGTCACGGCCACCGCAAGCAGATAGGGCAAGCCCCAGTACAATAAATGCTGCACACAATAATAATTTTCTCATAATATCTCCTCCAAAATAGTTTAGCGCTTAGTGATTAGCGCGTAGTTTTTTTTATTACAATATTGCCAAGCCCCTGCACGATGCTAACCATGACCAATATGATGGCAATGGTAATCCACATCAAGTCACGCATACCGTGCATATGGCCAAAGCGGATAGCAAAATCCCCAAGGCCGCCAGCCCCTACCGCGCCCGCCAATGTGACGAGGCTAATAAGGTTAATGGTAGTGATTTGCGTCACACGTGCAAGTGCCGGGATGCTTTCTCGCAAATAAACCCGCCATATAATCATAAGCGGCGACATGCCCATAGCAACAGATGCTTCAACCAGCCCGTCATCAACCTCCGAAATAGCCGTTTCTACCTGCCGCGAAAAAAACGGTGCCGTACCTATAACCAGCGGCACAATTGCGCCTTGCACGCCAATGGTGGTACCCATTATTAACCGTGTAAGCGGGATAAGTATGATAATAAGAATCAAAAACGGGACAGAGCGTATGACGTTTATAGTCTTCTCCAGCACTGTATATAGTATTATGTTTTGCAATATGCCGCCACGCCGCATAACAACAAGACACACCCCAAAAAAAATACCCAAACAAAAAGAGATAACACCCGAACCAAACACCATCTGAAGCGTCTGGACCAAGCTCTGCAGCAGCTGATCCGCGGAGCGCTCTAGGTTGGGGAAATGGTTATATACAAACTCCATAGTTTTTGCCTCCATTCTAGTAATTTATAGCCAATTAATCCGCTATAGCACCTTCACACTTACCTCATTTTCTTGCAAATAGTTAAGTGCATTGTCAATATTCTCTTGTGGCCCCTTAACAATGACTACCAGGTTGCCGATGGGCTTGCCCTGGATAAACTCCACATTGCCAAAAAAGATATTGGTCTTAATCCCAAAGCGCGTAGCAGCGTCATGCAACAATGTCTCTTGCGCATTGTTTGCCGTAAAAGCCAGCTTTACCAAAATCTCATCAGAAGCGAGCTGCGTTAGCGGCGAATTTTTTTCTATTAGCTCATAGACTTTGTGCAAGGAGGTGGTAGACGCAACAAACTCCCGCCCTACATCGCTTTGTGGCGTGGCAAAGACATCAAAAACCGTACCCAGCTCCTTAATTTCGCCGCCTTCCATCACGGCTACCCTGTCGCATATTTCTTTGATTACGGCCATCTCGTGGGTTATTAATACGATGGTGATGCCCAGCTTTGCGTTAACCTCTTTAAGAAGATTTAATATTGAAGTAGTAGTTTGTGGGTCAAGGGCGCTTGTAGCTTCGTCGCACAGCAAGACATTTGGGTCATTGGCCAAAGCCCTGGCAATGGCCACGCGTTGCTTCTCCCCACCAGAAAGGGCCGACGGGTAAGCGCTTACCCGGTGAGATAAGCCAACCAGGTTAAGCAAATCTTCTGCTTTCTTGACCTTTTCGTGTTTAGGCATATTAGCGCCCTTTAGCGGGAGCATGACATTTTGCAAGACCGTGCGCGAGGGCATAAGATAAAAATGTTGAAAAATCATGCCTATTTTTTTGCGTTTGTCGCATAGTGCTTTCTTCGAAAGGGTTGTCATATCTTCGCCATCTACAACAACACTGCCGGATGTAGGGGCCTCTAGCAAGTTGATGCACCGTATCAAGGTAGATTTCCCTGCCCCAGAATGGCCAATAATGCCAAATATTTCGCTTTCCACAATGTCTACATTTACATTATGTATAGCCCTAACATTGCCATACTTTGTAGCAAATATCTTGCTAACATTTTTGAGTGAAATCATATTAACCGCCATATGTTTACCTCCAATTACGCCGTTTTAGCAAAAAAAATAAGCCCATCCAGGGCTTAAAAAAGTTTCGCCTATGCGAGGCATAAACGCTCATCTTCCGGTGTATTGTGGCAATACAGCCGGGGGAGTTAGCACCGTGCATATGCCGGTTGCTGGGTTTCACAGGGCCCTGGTCCCTCCACCTCTCTGGATGAATTATTTAATTGGTGAGTATCATATCAGAAAATATTTGTTTGTCAATAAAAATTTTGTGGTTGAGCTCAACTTTGTGTTGGCGAAGGTGCGGGAAAATTGCAGAACAACACAATCGCGTTTTTCAGGAGTATTGCTAAATCTTGCCTAGAAACTATGTGTCGGCTCGGGCCGTTGCACAATGTTGGCATGGGGCAAATTTCCACGTATAATATGTAGCGACATGTAGAACGCATATATGATGCTTGATGCAATAATCGTTTATGTATGATGTAGACTATATTTATTCCTAAAGGAGGGAACAATAATGAACAAAAAGATTGTTTATTTGTTTGTCCTGTCGCTGTCTTTTATTTTCAGTATGTCATTTTTCTATCTTCCCAACGTTACTGCCAGCTCCATGCAGGATGATTGGGTTTCGAGGCATATAGAAGATTATCTCGAAGTACTTATGTCAGAATCAGGTGAGAATGAATCGGGTCGTGTAGATTTACATTTGATTTATGATGCCACACAGCAAGTAGAGCGTTTATGGAGCCTATTTCTTCGTAATCAAGCAAATGTGGGCGAATCAGAAAGGATGGGCAGTGAATCTGTCTTGCCATATATCGTGATGATTGCCACTCCAGAGGTAGGTGGACAATCAACTTTCATGTTAGCTTTTGATGTTATGCCGACAGAGGAACAAATAGAATATGTTGTAGCGTATACTGGTATCCCAAGGGAAAGATTGTGTATGGGCCAAATGGTCATAGAAACACAGCTTTTGCGTATCCCATACGAAGAACTCCCCGCCCGCTTTAAGACAGATGACATTAACACATCTTTAGTAGAAAATGTCGTTCAAAATGATTTATTTTCATTATGATTTATTTTCATTTCATCATAGGATGGGCGAAATGGTTGTATTTCAAAGACCAGAGACTGGCTTCTTTTATTCGTTTACATTAGGTCATCCAACACGTTCCGGTTCTGGTTTTTTTACTGCTCCACATGAAAATTTTAGTGGCGCGCGCTCTGTATTCTCTCTACCTAGTTGGACTAGAATGGGGAGTCTTTTTTGGTCTCGCATTAATTTGCAGTCAGATGTTGGATTTGTGAGTACGTCTCCATATGGAGTTTTTATTGATACAACTTTGCCTGACACACTTATGCCGATAACTGATTTTAGGGGAATCGCGCAAGCAGGTGCGTGGGTTAGGTCTTACAGAGGTATGACTGGAATTCAACAAAATGTGTGGATTTTTAGAGCAAATGCAATGACTTCTGCTTTGCAAAATAAAATATTAACAAATCCAGATGGTGCTCCAAGTGCTGGAGGCGACAGCGGTGCAGCGCTTGTCCATATCCAAGGAAGTAACGTATCTGTACTTGGCACTAGACGCGGAAGAGCAGTGTACATTTCGACAAATGGAATAATGTAGGATGTAGTCTGTGAAAGGCGGAAATAACGTATTGCATAAATAGCGATATAGATATACAATGATGCTATGTAGCAACACATTTCGAGAGGAGCAGTCACTATGTCAAAATCTATGGCAATACGTATTGATGACGAGCTGAAACGGCAAGCAGAAGAAACTCTTTCTGAAATCGGCTTAAACATGACAAC
>WQVY01000080.1 GCA_009785605.1 Defluviitaleaceae bacterium
GATCTCATGCTTACTTTTATTTTCCTAGGCTCTATGCTAGGTTGCAAACCACCGGTATCACTGCTAGTTATATCATCTTCACACTCATCTTTATTTTTACTGTGCCGCTCATACAAAAATAGGGCTACTTCAGCGCCCCTGGTGTTCATTAGATATTCGACTACAGAGTCCATATCCGAAGACTCCGCATCAACACTTGCAAGCATTTCTCTGGTCACATACGTATAAACAATGCGCCCACCCAAAGCTTGCCCGGCTGCCCCAAGAGCCAGCCCAAAGGCTTTTGCCGCCTCAAAGCTATGGCTAAGAAGCATCTCACTATATATATCTGTAAAAGAAATCCCCATTGCCATTAGGCGTGCGGCAATTGCCATGGTTGACCCGCTTGTAGACGAATACCTAAAGCCACCCGTATCCCCTACTATCCCAGAATATATGGCCGTGGCAATGTCTATATCTATATCTGTAAGCGCCTCAATCACCCCAAACACCATCTCAGCTGTAGAAGATGCATCCGGGTCTATAAGGTTGTACTGGGCAAATCCACTGTTGGTCTCGTGATGGTCTATGCATATTGTGGTTGCGGCCCGGTCAAATAGTTGCCTAGCAGCGCCTAACCTTTGTGTATCTGCACAGTCCATGGCAATAAAAACATCCACAAAAAGGGCCTCAAGGGGCCCTTTATACAAGTATTCTTGTCCAGGAATAACACGGTATTTAGCTGCAGTAGTTTCAAGCACTACTACAGCGTCTTTGCCAAGCTTCCTCAATGCCATAGCCAACCCAAGGCACGAGCCAATAGTATCCCCATCTGGCCCTATGTGCCCGGCAATAACAAACCTGTCACGGCTCCTTAGAAGCTCAACTATCTGTTCCACTGTTAACCTCATCTATAAGCTTACGCATGCGCATCCCATATTCTATAGAATCATCAAAGATGATAGTTATCTCCGGCGTAACGCGCAAGTTTATGACCTCCGCAAGCCGCCGCCGTATAAAGCCAGTACCGCTTTTTAGGGCTTCCATGGTACCGGCTTGTTTATCTTTGTCCCCCAAGACGCTGATCCATATCTTGCAATATTTCATGTCGCTTGTCGTTTCTGCACGCATAACACTAACTACATTGCCTATGCGCGGGTCGTGCATTTCGGAGCGTATTACTTCTGCCGTAACCCGCGCAATTTCATCGTTGATGCGTGTCAGCCTTGTGCTGTTTCGCTTCACCTTGGGATTTCCTCCATTACATAGGCTTCTACCTTGTCGCCTTCTTTGATATCGCTGTAGTTCCTAAATACCATACCGCACTCGTAGCCTGTATTGACCTCGCGAGCATCGTCTTTAAAGCGGCGCAGTGTATCCAGGTGCCCATCGTATATTACACGCCCATCGCGCACAATACGTATCTGGGCGGCGCGGGTGACCCTGCCATCTGTGATATAACAACCTGCAATCGTACCAATGGACGATGCTTTGAATATCTGGCGTATTTCGGCGTGGCCTATTACTTTTTCTACAAACTCTGGGTCTAGCATGCCCTTCATCGCGGCGCTAATATCATCTATTGCGGAGTAGATTACGCTGTATGTGCGGATATCTACGCCTTCTGACTCTGCGGTAGATTTTGCGCTGGTATCTGGCCTTACGTTAAAGCCAATGATTATAGCATTTGAGGCAGACGCAAGCATTACATCGGATTCGTTTATTGCGCCTACACCTGTGTGGATTATCCTTACACGCACTTCTTCATTGGTTAGTTTATCCAAGCTACCCTTAAGCGCTTCTACAGAGCCTTGTACGTCGGCCTTAACCACGATATTTAAGTCCTTAACCTGCCCGGCTTGGATTTGGCTGAACAAGTCATCCAAGGATACTTTGCCTGTGGACTTAATCATGCTTACGCGGCCTTTTGCTACTACCGTCTCGGATAGCTGCCTGGCTTGCTTGTCGTTTTGCGCGGTATAAAGGATGTCACCAGTGACTGGCACTTCTGCCAAGCCTATAATTTCTACCGGGGTAGACGGGCCAGCCTCTTGTAGGCTACGCCCACGGCTGTCTGTCATTGCACGTACTTTACCATAACAGGCACCGGCAACTATCGAGTCACCTGTCCTTAGGGTTCCGCTTTGCACTAGTACCGTTGCTACCGGGCCGCGGCCTTTGTCTAGCTTTGCTTCAATGATACTGCCCCTGGCTGGCTTGTTGGGGTTGGCGCGGAGCTCCCTCATTTCTGCAGCTAGTAGTATCATCTCCAGTAGCTGGTCTATGCCAACTTTTTGCAGTGCGCTTACGGGTACGGTAATGGTCTCGCCGCCCCAATCTTCGGCTTGCAGCCCGTGCTCTGTCAACTCTTGCTTGACACGGTCAGGGTTGGCACCGGGTTTATCCATCTTGTTTATGGCAACGATGATCTCGATACCGGCGGCTTTGGCATGATTTATAGCCTCAATGGTTTGTGGCATAACACCATCGTCTGCGGCAACTACCAATATCGCGATATCTGTAACTTGGGCACCCCTCATACGCATTGCTGTGAATGCCTCATGCCCCGGAGTATCCAGGAATGTAATTGCTTTACCATTGATAGACGTGCTGTATGCACCTATATGCTGGGTGATACCGCCTGCCTCAGAGGCTTGCACGTTTTCGCTTCTTATTGCATCAAGCAAAGATGTTTTACCATGGTCTACATGGCCCATAACTACTACTACAGGTGGGCGTGGCTGTAGATTAGATTCATCATCATCTGGCCCGGAATCGAAGGCTGCCTCGAACGCATCTACTTCTACGTATTCCTCTACCAGCACATTAAATGTCTCTGCTATCATCGATGCCGTGTCGAAATCTATTAACTGGTTTGCCGTTGCCATAATGCCCTTTTTCATAAGGATTTTTATTATGTCTGCATTGGAACGGTATAGCTTTTCGGCTAAATCACGGATAGTTATTTCCGGTGCTACGGCTATTTCTGTTATTACAGGTCTTTCGACCTTTGGCATAATCTTCTTGACTGGGGCAGGCTTGCCGCGTCCCCTGCGGTCAAGGCCTAGGCCTTGACGGTTTTCTTTGCGATCTGTATCTTTTTTATCTTTTTTGGCTGTGCGGGCTTGTTCGTTTTTGCCCCATTGGGCTTTTCTTTCATCCTTGGTTGGGTCGGACTTTTTAACATCTGTGCGACCTCCTGGGCCACGGGGTGCGCCTGGTCTTGGTGCACCACCGGCAGCCGCCGGGCCCCTACCCATGCCAGGAGCGCCTCCAGGGCCGCGTCCACCCATTGGTGAGCCACCTGGGGACCTAGGGCCTCCAGGCCCGCGTCCACCGTCAGGACGCTGCTGGCCATAACTGGGCCTTGTGCCCGAGCCAAAGCTTGGCTTTGAACCGTCTGGTCTTGGGCGACCTTCATATGGCGGCCGGGAGCCGTCTGGCCTTGGGCGATTCTCGTATGGTGGCCGAGAACCTTCTGGGCGCGGTGGTCTTGAGCCAGGAGCATAATTTGGCCTTGTTCCGTCTGGTCTTTGCCGGTTCTCGTATGGTGGTCTGGAACCTTCTGGGCGTGGTGGCCTTGAACCAGGAGCAAAACCCTGCCTTGAACCGTCGGGCCTCGCACCGTCGGGCCTTGGCCGGTTTTCGTATGGTGGCCTTGAGCCTTCTGGGCGCGGCGGTCTTGTACCAGGAGTAAAGCCCTGCCTAGAACCGTCGGTCCTTGAACCGTCGGGTCTTGGACCGTCGGGCCTTGGACGACTCTCATATCCCGGTCTGCCATCTTGACTCGGCCTTTGCGGCCTATCGCCAGAGGGCATTCCTTCTCTTGGAGGGCGCTGGCCATCGCTTACCTGATTTTCTATAGGTGATGTATTTATCGGCACTTGTGTTGTTGGAGGTGTTATGTCTGATGGTGGGGCGGCTGCCGGTGATGCCAAATCTGCCGGCGATGATGTAACTGTGGTTGTTTCTGGACGCGGTTGTCTTGTACCATCGCGTGGGGCCAATGGGATAGGTTTGCCGTCTTCACCAATGGGGCGCGGCCTACGCTTTAGCGGTTGACCGTCTGGGCCTAGTGGTGGCAGCGGCCTTCCGTCTTCGCCTAATGGGCGCGGCCTACGCTTTAACGGTTGACCGTCTGGGCCTAGTGGCGGCAGCGGCCTTCCGTCTTCGCCTAATGGGCGCGGCCTACGCTTTAACGGTTGACCGTCTGGGCCTAGTGGCGGCAGCGGCTTTCCGTCTTCGCCTAAGGGGCGTGGCCTACGTTTTAGTGGCTGACCGTCTGGGCCTAGTGGCGGAAGCGGCCTTCCGTCTTCGCCTAAGAGGCGCGGCCTACGTTTTAGTGGTTGACCGTCTGGGCCTAGTGGCGGGGATAATGGCCTACCGTCTTCGCCAACCGGGCGCGGCCTGCGCTTTAACGGCTGCCCGTCCGGGCCTACGCCTACCGGCGCAAGCGGCCTTCCATCTTCACTAACTGGGCGCGGTCTTAACTCGCGTTCTGGCTGTTTTTCGCCACCCTCTACTGCCGTGGCCGGCGGGCGGCTTTTTATCAAACGACCTTCCAATGGCTTGGCTTCCTCCTTTGCGGAATCGGCCATTTGGCCACTTGTATTTTTCACAGATGCACTGTCTCTTCTCTGCGAAAATTCTTTCTTTAACCGCTCTACATCCCCATCGCTCAAGGAACTAAAATTGCTAAGACCGGCACCTTGCCCGTCCAGCTTGCTCATTATTTCCTTGCTACTTACGTTGAGTTGTTTGGCTAATTCGTGTACACGAATTTTTGGCATCAAGCCACCTCCGAAACTAGTGCGAAACACTTACAGATAAAATTTTTTCAAGTTGCAAATATACTTCAGGTGGCACAGAGCGCTTGAACGAGCGCTCCAACCCCTTTGATTTTTGGGCTTTTTGCAAGCATTCACTCCCACTGCACAGGTATGCTGCCCGGCCGTGCATCTTGCCTGTAGGGTCTATGTTTATTGCTCCTGTTTTATCAAGCGCTACCCTTACAAGGGCGGCTTTGTTTATCATTTCCCCGCAGCCTACGCATCGCCTAAGTGGTTGGCGGCGTTGACGGGTCATTGCCGTCTTCGTAGTACTCGTCTTCGTAGTATTCGTCGTCATAGTATTCCTCTTCGGTGTAGTACTCTGCTTCGTCGTAATATTCGTCTTCGTAGTACTCGTCTTCGTAATATTCGTCCTCGTAGTAAACTTCTTTTGCGGCAGGAGCTTCGGGTTTTTCTATTACGGGGAAGGTCAAGAAATCCGTGTCTGCCGCTTGGGACTCACTTTTAATATCTATGCGCCAGCCGGTAAGCCTTGCGGCTAGGCGAGCATTTTGCCCTTCCTTGCCTATGGCCAAAGATAGCTGGGTATCAGGGACTATGACTTTTGCTGCCGTCTCGTATGGGCTAAGCGCTACGGTTACTACCTTGCTGGGACTAAGGGCAGAAGCTATAAACTTTACAGGGTCATCGCTCCAGTGGATTATATCAATCCTTTCGCCTCGTAGTTCGCCGCTAATCAAGTTTACGCGGTGCCCGCTATGCCCCACGCATGCCCCTACCGGGTCAACATTTGGGTGAGAGGTATACACGGCTACTTTGCTACGGCTACCTGCTTCACGTGCTATGGACTTGATTTCTACTGTGCTGTCATAAATCTCGGGTATTTCTTGCTCGAATAGGCGGCGTATCAGCTCTGGATGGGTACGTGAAATATTTACTGTGGGGCCTTTACTACTTTGCTTGACTTCGTGTATATATACCTTTATGCGGTCGCCAAAATTATAGTGCTCCCGTGGAATCTGGTCTGCTGGGGTAAGCTGGGCTTCCAGCCTACCTATGTTTACTATGACGTTGCGCCTGTCACGGCGCTGGACTATGGCTGTCGCCATTTCTGTGACCCTGTTTATAAACTCATTGTATATAATCTCCCGCTCTGCTTCGCGGAACTTTTGCGTTACAACTTGCTTGGCTGTTTGAGCAGAAATACGCCCAAAGTTTTTGGGTACGACCACAAGCTCAATTTCGTCGCCGGTATCTGCGTTTACGTTAATAGTACGGGCGTCTTTTAGGCTTATTTCTATTTCTTCGTCTTCTACGGTTTCTACTACGGCTTTCTTTGCCAGCACTTTGTATTCGCCTGTTTCCCGGTCTACTGTTACGCGGATGTCTGCGTTTTGGCCAAACTGCTTTTTGCATGCCGATACTAACGATGCTTCTATTGCTTCGAATATTACTTCCTTATCTATTCCACGCTCTTGCGACACCATTGTTAGCGCTTCGATGAGTTCCCTGCCGCTGTCCATTGCTTGAATTCCTCCTTTTTGATGGGGGGCTGTACTTTTGTATAATCAATTGATATTTATTCAAAAACCGCTAACCGGCAAGCCGAGACTTGCGCTTGCTCGAAATGGCGTGTCTGGCCGTCTTCTTCGGTTAGTGATAGATTTCCGTCTTCGTATGACGCTAGTATCCCAGTAAACTTGCGCCGCCCATCTACCGAGCCGTATAGCTTTATGGCTATCTTGTGCCCAATGTATTTAGCGTAATGTTCGGGCTTTGTAAGCTTGCGCTCTACCCCGGGGGAGCTTACCTCCAGGTAGTAGGCTGTAGGTATTGGGTCGTGAATATCTAGCTCGGCCTCCGCTGCGCGGCTTACTCTTTCGCAGTCATTAAGGTCCACGCCTTCGGCCTTGTCTATATATAGACGTAGGATTTTGTCGCCGCCTTCTTTAATAAACTCCAGGTCATATAGGGTTACGCCTTGAGCTTCTATGATTGGGGTTAGTAGCTGTGTGATTTTTGCTGTCATTGGGGCCGACATAGGAGCGGTCCTTTCTTGTTGATATAAAATGATAGGCAAAATTTAAGAGCGGGTGCACACCCGCTCTTTCTGTCATGTAATCATGTAAATATGTTTACATAGCTATTATACCAGGCTTTTACTTGTTTGGCAAATGTTTTTGCGGGATGAAATTGTCGCATTTATCAGCCGCACTAATATACCCTTTTTGGGGCCTTGACTATGACGTATACGTCGTGGTTTATAATACTCATAGAGAGGAGCAAACATATGAAAAAACACAGCGCAATACCCGAAGAAACAACACAAAACGCATATCACAGCTCACCCATACCACCCGGCTATATGCGGATAGGCGAGATAGCCAAGAAAGCGGGCGTCACCGTACGCACATTATCATATTACGACAAGGAGGGCCTACTTACCCCGCAAACCACAAGCGAAAGCGGGTACAGACTTTATACAGACAAGGAC
The DNA here is from genome assembly GCA_009785605.1 of Defluviitaleaceae bacterium. Classification (GTDB taxonomy): domain Bacteria; phylum Bacillota; class Clostridia; order Lachnospirales; family WQUN01; genus WRAN01. The sequence goes on from WQVY01000080.1 coordinate 7,264, forward strand.
TTTGTAAAGTTGATACAAATACTAATGATGAAGCGGCTTGGGTTTACACTTAACCAGATAAAAAAGAAGATTGTCACCATGGAAACGACATCCGATGTTATAGAAATCTTAACAGGACAATCAACAAGTATCCGCAATGAAATAAACCAACTAACGGACCTGCTTAACGCCCTTGAATCGCTAAAGTCAGAAATCGTACAAGTAGACGCTGTAGACTTTAAAAAGTTTGCCACAATACTAGAAAATATTTATATGAAAAACGATGGCTACTGGCTTGTAAAATACCTAGACAACGATGTGCTGGACATGATAGAGCAACGTGACACACAGGGCAACACTACTGGGTTTGCAGGGTTTACTGAGGTTGCTAACACATTTCTTGTCACTGCTGTCAAGCTTCAAGAAGAAGGCGTGCTGCCAGAAAGCAAACAAGGGCACGAGTTTGCAAAAAATTTCTGGGATGCCTTAATGAGCTTTACAGGCGGCGATTTCATAATGTTGGATAAAATCAATGAGCAGCTCAAAAAAAGCGTGTCAGACAAGAAATACGACAAAGCCATGATCAAGGCGCGCCAGTTCATGCTATCGTCACTGGAGTCTTACTTCGGCTTTGAATTTTTTGCAGAAGCAGTTAAGTTGCATGACGCGGGCGTACCACCCAATAGCGAACAGGCACAAGAGTTAGCAAACAACTTTTGGGACTGGATGACAAAACTAACGGGCGGCGACATGACTGCAATGCAAGAGATGAGCGAACAGTTCGAAAAAAACGCCAGCCATCACATGAAAAAAGCGCATCAATACATGGTATCGGCATTGGAGACTTATTTTAAAAAAGGAGATATGCAATATGATTAGTATTAGCATGAAAGACGTAACAAAATCATTTGGCGAGAACAACGTGCTAAAAGGCGTCACATTCGACACCCATGAAGGCGAAATATTCGGGATGTTGGGCCCATCTGGCGCGGGCAAGACCACGATTATTAATATACTTACTAAGCAGTTTGCCGCAGATGGCGGCGAAGTTTATGTAAGTGCTTCAAGCAATGAAATGGGCCTTATGCTAGAGCATGATGGCTTGTTCCCTAGGCTCAACTGCCTAGAAAATCTAATTATCTTTGAAAAAATCTACGGAATCCCCCACTCGCGCTCTATCGAAGCGCTAGAAAGCGTAGGTTTGGCCAAAGCTCATAAGACTGCAGTAGAAAAACTCTCTAGAGGGATGCGCCAGCGGCTAGTAATTGCACGGGCGATACTGCACAAGCCTAAAATCCTATTTTTGGATGAACCCACCAGTGCACTTGACCCGCTAACTGCACAGGGCATATATCATCTTATTAAAGAGTTACGCGGCAGCGGCACTACCATTTTCCTTACAACTCACAACATGCAAGAAGCCGTAAACCTATGCGACCGCGTGGTTATGCTGCATGGCGGTACTATCATAGAGCAGGGTGACCCCAACGAAATTTGTGACCGCTATAGTGCGGTAAAAACCATAAAAGACTTAGAAGCTGTGTTTGTTCAACTAACCGGAGGTGGCCTACAATGAAGCATGTAAACGCAATTTTTTATAAACAACTAAAAGACACCATAAAAAACCCTGCAGTATTGATGCAATTTATCATATTCCCACTGCTGGCATTTGTGCTTACATTTCTCATGAACATGGAGCGCATGACCAACGACATGCTCGAAGCCCTGCCATATGGGACAGATGTTGACATGGTACTAGCAAATATGAATGCAAGCATGCCCAACATGACCACAATGCAAGCCACCGTTTTTGCCGGCATGGGGCTAATCCCCATTGTGGCCAGCATTATTGCAGAAGATATAGAGAAAAAGAGCTTGCGCTTCTTAAGCATGGCTGGCATACGGCCAACGGCATATCTTGTAGGTATTGCCGGCGTAATCATGTTTGTGAGTTTGTTTACGTCTGCTGCTTTTAGCCTTATAGCCGGGTTTACTGGGCTTGACTTTATAATATTTACAGCAGCAATGATGAGCGGCGTTGCCGGCTCTATAGTACTGGGCGCAACTTTTGGCATAATGACAAGAAACCAACAAGCCGCTGCTGGCATAACCATGCCAATAGCCTTAATTTTGGGCTTTGGCCCAATTATGGCCCAAATGAACCCTAGCATTGCACGGTTTTTGCATGTTGTATATACGCAGCAGTTAAATGTTGTTGCAGACTACTTGACTATTGGCGGCGTGGATACTCCACTATGGCAGTCTTTTGGGATCATGTGGGCCAATGTGGCGTTATTGGGGCTGCTGTTTGTGCTTGTGTTTAGGAGGAAGTGGTCTATAGAGTAAGGCAATGGTGGACGGAGGGGTGATAGATTGCTAAACCTTTCGGGTAAGGTGTAAAAAATTCACCCCTTCAATAAACCATTTATGCGGATGTAAAATCATGCTATGTTCAACTATGTAATTCATATATGCCAGCGAAGCAGCCTCCAATGATTCGCCAAGTGCATTGTTTGTTAGGTTATTCGTCCAAATCGCTTTAATTTGACCAACATTCCAACCGTACGTACTGCATCGGACTTCGCTTCCAGTCTACGCATTTCCTCACTATCACCATATGACCAACCAAGCGGCGGGTTCGCGCAAGTCGGCTCAAGTAAAATGCAAATTTGCCCAAACGAAAAATCACTGATACCTGATATTTTCTATTTGGGCAAATTCTAAGAATTTATTTGAGATTAGTATCACTAGCTTTATAAATGTTCGGGTTCCACTGTTATATGATTCCTTTCTTATTTGAATTTTGTCTCCTATTAAAATAGACTTCTTGTGAAATTACCTGCACAACCAAAAGCCATATCAAGCTATTTTTGGCTGCATATCCGGTATTTCAAAAGAAGCCTATTTTACGCAGGTTTGTATTTTATAGCTATAGTGCTACAGCGCTGAAAGCACCCCAGCAACTTCCTGCAATTTTTCTACTACATTTATAAACTGCGGGCATTTCTCGTTACACACCCCGCAGCCGGTGCACTCTGTTACTGGTGCGCCGCGTTTTGCATTCCACATGTTTTTGGCTTGGGCAGATAGGCCATATACATTGTGGAAGGTATAAGCATTAAACACATGCGGGATATTAATATCCTTGGGACAGGGCAGGCAATAATTGCAGCCCGTGCAATATAAGTCAGAGAGTTTTTTTAGCTCCTCCATCATAATGGCGGCTTTGCGGAAATCTTCTTCTGTCATGGGGACTTCCATATTGGCTACGTTTAGGTTGCCTTCTAGCATTTCCATGTTGCCCATGCCAGAAATGGCGCAGGATACATTTTTGTTGCCCAGCACAAAGCGCAGTGCCAGCTCTGGTGTGGATATGTCTTTGCCTAGTAGTTTGCCCGCCAACTCCGAAGGGACAGACAGCCGGCCGCCGCCAATGGGCCCCATGGCTACAACGCCTATACCTTTGCCGGCTAAGTAGTCTATATTTTTCTCGTTAGAGCGGTCTAGCAAGTTGTATTGCAGCAATGCCGAGGAGAACATCTCGAATGTCTCTACAATATAAGGCACATCTTTAACATCGCCGTGGAAAGAGAATGATATATGCTTGATTAACCCTTCGTCCAATGCCTTTTGCACTTCATTCTTAATCCCGTATCCCATGATTTTCTCATCAAAACGCTCTTTGTTGATGCCGTGCAGGTGATAAAAGTCTATATAGCTCATGTCTAGCAGCTTCAACTGAAGCTCTAGCATACGACGGAAGTCCGCCGTGCTGTTGAGCTCGTCCATTGGGATTTTGGTTGCTATCATTACTTTGTCGCGGTCCATCTGTTTTACTGCCTTGCCAAGGGTGGCTTGGCTTTTGAAGTGGCAGTAAAACATAGCAGTGTCGAAATAGTTAACACCTGCGTCATATGCCGCTTTTAGCATGGGGATGGCTTTATCCTCGTCTACAATCCAGTTGTCGTCTCGTTGGTTCTCGTACCACGAGCGGCCTTCTCTTGCTTTCTTTTCTTCTTCGCTCATCTCGGCTATTTTAATCTCCGGGAGTCTCATGCACCCGAAGCCCAGGGCCGAAATCTTCTTGCCGGTTTTGCCAAAGTCACGATAAATCATGGTTGCCTCCTCTTGTGTGTGTTTTTAGAAGCTGTATTCAACTCCGACAATGGTGACTTTTCGTGACAGATTTTTGCCAATTGAGGCGGCTCTGACGCGGCTTGCCATTAAGGCAAGCAAGGAGGGGCCAACGAAAAGTGGTGAA
>WQVY01000081.1 GCA_009785605.1 Defluviitaleaceae bacterium
AGATTTTTGCCAATTGAGGCGGCTCTGACGCGGCTTGCCATTAAGGCAAGCAAGGAGGGGCCAACGAAAAGTGGTGAAAATCTGACCGAAAAGGCGCCGTTGGCGGGGTTGAATACAGCTTCTCAGTCTGCAAGGATACGCAGTGCCGCCATCAGCTGTACATCCTCTGTAATTTCTAAGTGCCCAATCATGCGGCTTAGGGATTCTTCCATTTCTACAAATATATCGGGCGGGACACCAACCATATGTATGGGCGTGCCGCTTGGCGGAAAATATTCTGCTACGGTAGTCTTTACTGCGCTACCGTCGGACAGTGTATACAGGTGCTGGACTATGCCTTTGCCAAATGTCTGCTCACCTACAAGCACACCCACACCAGAGTCTCGTATTGCGCCGGCTAAAAGCTCAGACGCACTGGCGCTGCGGCCGTTGATAAGCACCGCCAGTGGGATTCCCAAGTGGCCTGGCTCGGCGTTATGGTCCATCCTTCGCCCTTGTGCGTCTATTACATATGTTATTACCCCTTCGGGTACAAAATAATTGGCTATATATCTTACAACATCTAATACGCCTCCTGGGTTGTTGCGTACATCCAGTACTAGGGCCGTCTTGCCCTGGCTTGTTAGGTCCTCCATAGCCTCCCTAAACTGGGGCCTTGTGTTTAAGTTAAAGCCCTCGATACGTATGTACCCTATGTTGCCTGGCATCATTTCGTGGAACACAGTAGGAATAACCTGTTGGGCACGCACTATACTCACATCGAAGCGTTTGTCTTCGTAGGGCCTTACAATGGTAAGTACAACCGGCGAACCCTCTGGCCCCCTTATTCTATTAAAGACTTCTTCTGTAGAGCGACCGGTCATGTCAACCCCATCTACACCCACAATCTGGTCCCCGGGCAAAATCCCGGCGTTGGCCGCAGGCGAGTCCCTAAACGGGTTGATAATAGTTACATTGCCGCTTTCTGTGTCCATCATTGCTTGTACGCCAATACCTACAAAGTCCCCCTCTGTACGTAGGCGGAAAGCTTCTAGGGCTATGCGGTCAAAATATTGGGTGTATGGGTCGCCTACGCCGTCCAAGAAACCGCGATACATGTTTTCCAGCATTTCGGCCTTGTCTATAGGTATAATTGAGACTTCGTTGAGAAGTGAGTAAATCTCGGATATCTTGCGATTAGGGTCAAGTCTACCCTCCCAGCGCACATGCCGGTCATATACGTTATAGCCAAAAATGCAAATAAACATAAGAATAATACCTGTGGCTAAACCTATCGCAAATGATTTTTTGTTGTCCATATCTGCCTCCAAGTTAAGATGACTGTATTGCTTACATAAGCGCAAGCACAGTTGCGTGCTATCTATTTATATGTACATCCAACACAAAATATAGCATGTACATTAGTAGAGAAAATAAATGTCGAAATTTGCGATTAAAACCTATTGCATTTCCAGCGTTTACCAATTATAATACATATATGGCAAAAACTTACAAATAATTGCGTATGAATTCTAGAACTCACGCGCTAGTAAGGTAGCTCATTATACCAGTTTCGCTAACAATGAAAAAAGCAAAGTACAACCTGAAGTGATAGCGAAACCAAAATACAATACACAGGAGGAAAGAAATGTCAGAGAAAAGGATTTCCGTACTTATGGCGGACGACAACAAAGAGTTTTGCGACGTAATCACCAATTACATGGAGAAGTACAGCGACCTGGAGGTTGTAGGTGTTGCATACGATGGGATGGAAGCCTACCAAAAAATCCAAGAGCTAAAACCAGATGTAGCTATCATTGATGGCGTAATGCCAAAACTTGACGGGCTAGGGGTGCTAGAAAAATTAAACCTAAACACACCGCAGCCATATGCGCCAATATGTATAATTTTATCGGCCATTACCCAAGACAAAATAACTCAAAAAGCAATAGAGCTTGGGGCAGAATACTATATAGCCAAACCTTTTGACCTAGAAGCGCTAGTATCACGTATCCGCCAATTGAAAGAGCAGCTAAGAAGCCCAGCACACCAGACAATAGGCGCGCGCAACATGAAAAACCGGTCGCTTAACCTGGAAACAAAAATAACATCTATACTGCATGAAATTGGCGTGCCTGCTCATATCCGCGGCTACCACTATATGCGCGAAGCCATACTAATGGCCGTAGATGATTTGGATGTACTTAACTTCATAACCAAGGAGCTGTACCCCACAATAGCAAAAAAATGCAATACAACCGCAAGCCGTGTAGAGCGGGCCATCCGCCATGCAATAGAGGTAGCCTGGAGCCGCGGCAAAGTGGATGTAATAGACAGCCTGTTTGGGTATACAATTAACAACCACAAAGGCAAACCCACAAATAGTGAGTTTATTGCTCTTATTGCAGACAGGCTAAGGCTAGAGCTAAAAGCAAGCTAATTGACACTTCCCCTTGATAACTGCATAATGTGCAGGGCTGGCTATTCCACATACGTGGGACTGCTTGCCCAGCAACCTGGGGCAGTGCCCCCATTAGATAGGGGGCAGGTAGATGTATCATATAGTTGTAAACCCAATTGCCGGGAAAGGGCGGACGCTGGACAAGCTACCGCTTCTGACCCGGCTTTTTGATGCCCACAAGTTGCAATACGAGGTAATAGTAACCCAGGCCATAATGGACGCATACCAAAAGGCTAAAGCCATATGCACAACCGGCAGCGACGGTATAATAGGCATAGGCGGCGATGGCACAATACAAGAGATTGCCGCCGGTATGGCTGCGGCTTTTACTGGTAGTGTGGCCGTGCCCCTGGGTATATTCCCCGGCGGCAGCGGCAACGATTTTGTGATGACTCTTGCCGATGGCAAAACTCAGGCCTTAGCCCGGTACAAAAACAGCAATGTACAAGCTTCTATTGAGGATTTTTTTACAGCGGTACGCACAAATCGTGTAACCCAAGTGGACTTGATTACGGCAAATGGCATGGCTTTTATGAACATAGGCAATGTGGGACTGGATGCGCGAGTGGTACGTAACGCAGTAGCATTAAAGCACCGCTATGGGCGCTATGCTTACGTTGCCGCAGTATACAAAAGCATAGCCAAACATATGAACATGCCGCTAACAGTAGAGATAGACGGGAAAGTGCACGAAGGTGAGTATACCCTTGTGGCAATATGCAACGGGCAATACTATGGCGGCGGCTTGCATATAAGCCCGCAAGCCAAACTTGCAGACGGGAAAATCACATTGTGCTTGGTCACAGCCATGAGCCGCCTCAAAACCATGACTATATTCCCATACTTGGTAGCTGGGCAGCATCATAGGCTTGGGGCCGTAAGTTATATAGAATGTGAAGAAGTGTGCCTGACCCTTAAAAGTGGCACAGAAAGCCTTAGCCTTGACGGCAACCTCTATGAAATAATAAGCGAAGACAGCGATGGCTTCCCCCCAGAAGATAGGCGCTACCTGTCGCCGCATAAGCTCCCCAACGCCGAAAGGGGCGAGATGCGGTTTAAAATAGTGCCTGGTGCGATGAAGGTGTTCCTGTGAGGATTATCGCCTTTATCATTTGTATCAAAACCCAAACCATAGAAATGGCAGCGATATCCCATGAAAACCACAAACCAGTATTTTAACGAAAACCCAGCCGCACTTACTCACGAGCGGACTCTTAAACTTAATATCTTTGATATAGATTTTAGCTTCTTGGCCAATAATGGGCTATTTTCTTGTGACAAGGTGGATGCTGCGTCTATTACCTTGTTAGAAAATATATTACCACTAACTGGCCACTTACTAGACTTGGGCTGTGGATACGGTACAATCGGGATTGTGCTGGCAAGGATAAATGACGTAATATTAACAATGAGTGATATAAACCGCATAGCACTGCAGTATGCTGCAAAAAATGCAGTGGCAAATGGGGTAGAGGCTGCGTGCATACATTCAGATGGGTTTGATAATCTAGAGGGTATGTATGACAACGTAGTACTTAACCCGCCTATCCATGCGGGGAAAGAAGTCATGTATAAGCTATACAGTGGCGCAGGCGCGCATCTTGTGCCTGGCGGTGCGCTGTATATCGTTATCCATAAAAAACACGGCGCAGAAAGCTCACTGGAAGTACTAAAAGGGATATACGCGGAATGCACAACCCTGTATAAGAAGAAAGGGTTATATGTATTTCGGTGCGTGACTAAAACGGAGGGGTGTTTATGAAAGTAATTGTCCTAGGCGGTACAAAGTTTATGGGTGTGCACCTGGTAAATGAGCTAATTTCTGCTGGCCACGACGTGACAATAGCAACACGAGGCAAGACCCCAGATACCTTCGGCAATAAGGTAGACCGGCTAATAATAGACCGCAAGGACCCGACAAGCCTGAGAAATGCACTCAAAGGCAAACACTACAACGTAGTAATAGACAACATAGCATACGCGTCGAACGATGTGAAATACTTGCTGGATGTACTTAGTGCAGATAAGTATATACTTACGTCCACAGTGTCTGTATATGCCCCCAATTTCCATGAAAACATGCGTGAACAAGAAGTAGACACTTTAACCCTCCCCCTAAAATGGTGCAATTACGAAGATTTCCCATACGACGAAGTAAAACGCCAAGCCGAAGCGGCACTGTTTCAGGCGTACCCTAGCCAGTTGGCTGCTGCGGTAAGGTTCCCGTACATTTTTGGCTGTGATGACTACACAAAGCGCTTGTTTTTTTATATAGACAATATTATTAACGAACGCCCCATGCACATAGACAACCTAACGGCCCGCATCTCATTTATTAATTCGCAAGAAGCGGGGCAGTTCCTTGCGCACGTTGCCACGGCACCCATTGCTGGCTATGTTAATGCTGCCAGCAACGGCACAATATCGCTTAGCGAAATAATAGGCTATACCGAAAAACTCACATCCAAGAAAGCCATCATACAAGAAAGCGGAGCCGCCGCACCCATAAACACAGCGCCAAACTTTGGACTAGATACCTCCAAGGCCACAAACAGCGGCTTCAAATTCAAACATATAAATGACTGGGTATACCCATTAATAGACTACTGGGTAAACAATACGTACTAGCCAGAAAGGAGAACTATATGTCAAAATTACCAGGCATAGTAAACCAGACCACCGTAAATACCTTGCGCTTCTTAAGCGTTGAGGCCATCCAAAAAGCCAAAAGCGGGCACCCGGGCCTACCCATGGGGGCCGCGCCAATGTCACTTGCCCTATGGGGCGCTATGAAACACAACCCCAAAAACCCCAACTGGCCGGATAGGGACCGCTTTGTACTGTCTGCCGGGCATGGCTCTGCACTACTTTATAGCTTGCTGCATGTATTTAATTATGGCGTGACCATAGAAGATTTAAAGGATTTCCGCCAAAGCAACTCCGCAACCCCAGGCCACCCAGAGTACGGCCATACCGCCGGTGTGGAGGTAACCACAGGGCCACTGGGCCAGGGTGTAGCCAACGCAGTAGGCATGGCATGGGCAGAAAACTACCTGGCGGCCCGCTTCAACAAGCCAGATGCGGCAATAGTTGACCATTACACATATGCACTATGCGGCGATGGCTGCCTACAAGAAGGTGTAGCCGCAGAAGCGATTTCTTTGGCCGGCACACTTAAACTGAGCAAGCTGATTTTGCTGTACGACTCTAACGATATCACCATAGAAGGCGGCACGGATATCTCTTTTACAGAAGATGTAAGGGCCAGGTTTGCCGCCAGCGGTTGGCATGTACAGTATATAGAAGACGGCAACGACATGGCCGCAATTGCCGCCGCAATCCAAAAAGCCAAAGCCGTAACCGACATGCCGTCCCTGCTAGAAATCAAGACAGTTATAGGCTTTGGTGCACCCAAGCAAGGCACGGCTGCTGTACACGGCTCCCCATTGGGTGACGAAGGGATACAAAAAGCCAAGCAAGCCCTGGGTTGGCCATATGAAGAAAGTTTTTGTGTGCCACAGGAAGTAAAAGAATCCGCAAAAGAATGGCAAAAAACCGCCCAAGCAAGCGAGGATGCATGGCAAAAACTTGCCAACCAATACAAACAAGCCTACCCAGCTTGCTGGCAAGCATGGGAAGATTGGCATGCTAACAAACTCCCAAGCAACTTCTGCGACTTAGAAGCTACCTTTGGTGAGCTGTTTGGCCCGGAAGCGGCCCTTGCCACCCGCGCCTCCTCCGAACGTGTACTGCAAAGCCTTTCTAAAAATGTGCCCCAGTTAATAGGCGGCTCGGCAGACTTAGCGCCTTCTACCCTTTCTATCATGAAAGACAGAGACAGCTATAGCCCCGCACAACCCACAGGGTCCAACTTACACTTTGGTATCCGCGAACATGCCATGACTGCCATAGCCAATGGCATGGCCGCACATGGCGGCTTGCGCCCCTATGTTGCAGGGTTTTTTGTGTTTAGCGATTATATGAAGCCCGCAATGCGACTTTCTGCATTAATGGGGCTGCCGGTTGTATACATTATGACTCACGACTCAATAGGCGTAGGGGAAGACGGGCCCACTCACCAGCCAATAGAGCAACTAGCCGCACTGCGCTCCATCCCGGGCTTTTGGGTTTACCGCCCATGTGATACCCGCGAGACTGCTGCGGCATGGGTTAAAGCATTATCCAGAAACGACGGCCCTACGGCACTTGTACTTTCCCGCCAAAACCTGCCGCTATTACCAGGCACGGGCGAGGGTGCATATAAGGGTGCGTATGTCTTGGTAGATGCTATAAATCCCACAACCGGCCAGCCAGATATACTGCTGATGGCCAGCGGCTCGGAAGTGGAGTTAATAGCCAACGCACAAACCGCGCTAAAAGAGCAGGGTATCCACGCAAGGGTCATAAGCGTGCCATGTATGGAAATCTACGATGCACAAGACGAAAGTTACAAAGAAAGTGTAATGCCCAAAGCGGTACGCGCCAGGTTGGCCGTAGAAGCGGCAAGTACCTTTGGCTGGCATAAATATACCGGCCTTGACGGCGCGGTGATGGGCATAGACGGCTTTGGCGCGTCTGCTCCGGCTGGGGAACTGTTTAAGGCCTTTGGTTTTACTGTACAGCATGTGGTGGATAAGGCAGTAAAAATCGTAGCGACATAGAAGCTGTGCTATACAGCTTCTTAAACACCTTGTGAATAGGTGACAATAATCCTGTCCAATGGCGCATTCTTATTTATAGAAGAGGTGCGCCATTGGCGGTGGGCAGCGGGGTTTATATGATAAACTAAACTAGGGGTGCTTGACATGCTATCTATACAAGAGCAAATATGGGGTGTATCGCTTATTTGGAGCGAGGCAAAATATAATTTCGCGTTTTGGAATGTAAGAAAAAATATAAGTTGGGACGCGGAATATCAAAAATTACTGGATAAAGTAACGCAGCCGATGAAGTTAATTGACTATTATCTAGAACTATGCCGTTTTATTTCACTGCTCAACGATGGACATACATGCATTAATTTCCCTGATGAAATAATCAAAAATTATCTGCCTTTGCCTATCAAAATCAAAAATTATGGCAGCAAGCACATAGTAGTAAACAAAAGTGAAAACTGCAATATTCCCATGTTTAGCGAGATATATAAGCTCAACGGTGTGGAGTTTAATAAATATATGAACGAAAAAATCATGCCATATTGTTGGAATATTAAGCCTACAAGCACCTATGAGTTGCTGTATCCATTTTGGGGTATAGACGAAAATGCCGATAAAAACGCCTATGCGTTTATATCGATTATAGAAGAAAATAAAGATATAGAGTTAGAGACCTCGAGTGGTAAATTCGTCGTGACACCTGGTTCCGCAAACAATAACTGGGCCTTGCCTCAAAAATTAAACGGCAGCGAGAAATTAGACGAAATTTTTTCATCAAAGGGGCTAATCATAAGTTATACACATGATAATATTGCTGTCATAACATTGCCCACATTTATGGACGAAGATATGCCCGAAAATTTTTATAGCCAACTCAATACATTAAAAAATTGCAGGGGCTTTGTAATTGATGTGCGCAACAACGGGGGAGGCATGTCCAACTACGCAGATGCGTTTTCGCAAGCGTTTATCAAAGGGGAATTTCAGACAGGCAAAGTCAAACACCCTATTCATAATGGCGCGTACAAAGCATGGGCATCATATAGCAATGTAGCAAAAATGGACTTAACAAATACCGCCGATAAAGAAAAGTACGATAACGACCCATGGATCAAAAAAGTGTATGATACGTATCATAACGACGTATTTGAAGAAGAAATCACAACTGCATACTACCCCAATTGTCCTTTAACGCTCAATCAGCCTGTGGTAATCCTTGAAAATGCTGCTACGGGTTCGTCCGCAGAAAATTTGCTTATTAATTTTGATAATATTGGGCGGGCAACTATTGTAGGTGTGCCAAGCTATGGAACCACAGGGAACCCGTTGTTTATAAAGCTTCCTGGTGGCGGCCTAGCCAGGATTTGTACCAGGAGATACACATATCCAAACAACAAAGAATTTATAAACATTGGAATCGAACCGCATATATATGCAGATTTAACACTCGACGACCTACAAAACAGTCGTGACAGCGTTCTTGACAAGGGGTTGAATGTCTTGCGAGAACAGTTGGCTGTAGGATAACAATAGTAAAGGAGCGACATATGACCCATCAGCAAATCCTAACCCCCAACACCCCTAGCCTAGGCTTTGGCGCAATGCGCTTGCCAGACCTGGACCTTACCAACAAGATGGTAGATACCTATATGGCAAGCGGCTACAATTATTTTGACACGGCCCACGCCTACGAAGGCTCGGAGGAGTTGCTAAAGAACACCCTAGTAAAACGCCACCCCCGCAGCAGCTACATGATTGCCAACAAGCTTCCCCAGTGGGACCTTAAAACCCCAAAGGACAGCAACAAATATCTAAAAGAGTCTTTGAAGCGCTGTGGTGTAGATTATTTTGACTTCTACCTCATGCACTCCCTGTCAGACAATCGCGAACAGCATATATATGATATGGAAATGTTCGAGTGGGCCTTCGAGCAAAAACAGCGCGGCTTGCTAATGCATGTAGGCTTCTCTTTCCACGGTACTGCCCCGTATCTGGAGCGGTTACTGGCGCGCTATCCAGAGTCTGAGTTTGTTCAGCTACAGCTAAACTATGTAGATGTACTGCGCGGCCAAGCAGGAGAATGGCACTCCATAGCCCTAAAACACAACAAGCCCATAATTGTGATGGGCCCCATAAAAGGCGGCTCATTGTCTGCCTTGCCAGCACCGGCAGAAGCATTGCTTAAAGCCCACGCTCCAACTCGTACAATGTCCTCATGGGCGATGCAGTATGCCGCCTCATTGGAAGGTGTAACCAGCATATTAAGCGGCATGTCAACCTTAGAGCAGGTAGAAGACAACCTAAAAACCTTTGCCGACCTTAAACCCCTAACCACCGACGAGCATAACCTGCTAGAAAGTGTGCTAACAGAGATGAGCAAAGTGTCCAGCATAGCCTGTACAGCTTGTAAGTACTGCCACAAATACTGCCCGCAAGGCATAGACATAGCCACCAGTTTCTCCTTATACAATGAGCTAAAGCGCGGCAGCTCACGCTGGAACCGCAAGATGCTGTACGGCCTACTTGACCCTAAACCAGATAAATGTACAGCCTGTGGCCTGTGCCTAGAGCATTGCCCGCAGAAGTTGGACATCCCCGAAGAGTTGAAGGTGGTTGTTAAGGAGTTTGACGAATAACTGGCGATTAGGAAAACACCTAAAAAACCATGTAAAACCGCAAAAATACACGTCGCAAAGAAATATCTTGCGTATCATCGCCAAATTCGCCAAAAAACAGTCTAAAATCGCGGATACAGGGCAATAACTATATTTGCATAAACAATACCCCAATACTAAACTATTCAAGCATTAGCACTCATCAAAACAGAGTGCTAACAAATGCACAGTAAACCTTACTATATCAATAAAACCCACATAAGGAGGAACACCATGAACCTAAAGCCACTAGGCGATCGTGTAGTAATTAAGCAACTGGAAGCGGAAGAAACCACCAAATCCGGCATAGTGCTACCAAGCCAATCCAAAGAAAAGCCCCAACAAGCCCAAGTATTAGCAGTAGGCCCCGGCGGCGTAGTAGATGGCAAAGAAATTAAAATGGAAGTAAAACCCGGCGACAAAGTAATTTACTCAAAATACGCTGGCACAGAGGTAAAAGTAAACGACGACGAGCTTATCATCGTAAGGCAAAATGACATCTTGGCGATAGTTCAGTAAGATGAAGTTTTTTGCCTACGGCAAAACCGCAAAATCAATTCTGCGTAGAAGCGTTCGCAGAATTAATTTTACTAACTAGGAGGATAATCAATGGCAAAGCAAATCAAGTACGCCATAGACGCGCGTACCGTTTTAGAGACCGGCGTTAACAAACTAGCCGATACCGTAAACATCACCCTAGGCCCCAAAGGCCGAAATGTGGTACTAGACAAGAAATACGGCACGCCCCTAATCACCAACGACGGCGTAACCATAGCAAAAGAAATAGAGCTAGAATGCCCCTTCGAAAACATGGGCGCACAACTAGTAAAGGAAGTAGCAACCAAGACCAACGACGTTGCTGGCGACGGCACAACAACAGCAATAGTACTGGCCCAAGCCATGGTGCGCGAAGGCCTTAAAAATATCGCTGCCGGTGCCAACCCAATCATCCTTAGAAATGGTATGCAAAAAGCCACAGATGCCGCAGTAGCCGCCATCCAAGGCATGACCCAAAACGTAGACGGCAAAAACCACATAGCCAAAGTAGCCGCAATTTCTGCTGGCAACAAAGAAGTAGGCGACATGGTTGCAGAAGCAATGGAAAAGGTATCTAGCGACGGCGTAATAACCGTAGAAGAATCCAAAACCATGAACACAGAGCTGGAGCTAGTAGAAGGTATGCAATTTGACCGTGGCTACCTGTCCGCTTATATGTGCACAGACATGGAAAAAATGGTAGTCCAAATGGAAAGCCCATATATCCTAATAACAGACAAAAAAATCTCGACTGTGCAAGAAATCCTTCCACTGCTTGAGCAAGTAGTACAAACCGGCGCAAAGCTAGTAATCATAGCCGAAGAC